>DASQRJ010000310.1:0-2171 GCA_035642955.1 Acidobacteriaceae bacterium | reverse complement strand
AATCCAGCTCGTCCGCACGATCTGAAGGGGCAGGCGATCTGCGCCTTTGTCACCCTCGAGCGCGGGTATAAGCACTCGAAGGATCTGAAGGACGAGCTGCGCGCGCCTGGGTGGCGAAGGAGATTGGCGCGGCCCGACGATATCCGCTTCACCGATGCGCTGCCCAAGACGCGCAGCGGCAAGATCATGCGGCGCCCGCTGCGCGAGCTTGCGGCAGACACAGGGGAGATCAAAGGCGACACGACGACGCTCGAAGATCTGCAGGTGATCGCCCGGCTGAGGGAGAGCGAAGAGGCTTAAAAGAAACGGTACTCGCTACAGATATGGATCGTGGAGAGACTGCGCGGAACCGGAGACTCTAGCCTCCGTCATTCGAGAGGGCCGCAATAGTGGACGAGAGCGAAGAGTTGCTGCTTGGCGGAAATGTTTCGGACCGGGTCGTAAAGGTTGGCCTGACGGTGCGGAAGCCCTTCACTCGGGCAACGCCCAGTGTCGAAGCATTTCTGAACCATCTGCACGCCCACGGCTTTCGAGGCGCGCCGCGAAGCCTCGGACGGGACGAGCAGGGCCGGCAAGTGCTCGAATACATCTCCGGCGTTCCATGCCGGGCAGATGCGCCTCTCTCGCTTCGAGAGCTGACCGAGATCGGTGCGGTTATCCGCGAGTTACACGAAGCTTCGGCGGACTTTTGCGCGGAGCCGAATGCGCACTGGAATATTGTGATGGCCCCCGACGGCGAAGACCTCATCTGCCACAACGATCTTGCTCCGTGGAATCTCATCCGCAATGACGAACGATGGGTGTTCATCGATTGGGACGGAGCAGCCCCCGGCACACGGCTATGGGATCTCTCCTACGCTGCGGTGACTTTCCTCCCCATCGAGGCAGATGGCGATCCTGTTTCCGATGTAGCGCGGTTGCGAGCCATGGTGGAAGGCTACGGTCTCAACGGAGCACAGTGCCGGAGGCTACCGGAGCTCATGCTTCGCCGTACGCGGGCAATGCAGCAGCTACTCATGGAGGGTGGGCGCTCTGGCCAGCAGCCATGGGCGCGCCTCTATGCCGAAGGCCACGCAATCTACTGGGGCGCCGCTGCGGAATACATCGAGCGAAATCTCAGCGGCTTCGCGCAGTCATTACTGGAGTAGGGATCAGGTGAAATCGCGAAGGGCGCAGGCGGGAAATCCTTGCGCCCCTACGTGAATCGGTGTCTTTAGTTCATCAGGCGTGGCATGGTGAAGGAGAAGACGCTGCCCTGGCCGAGTGTTGAGTGTACGTTGATGCGGCCGCCGTGCTGCTCCACGATGGCGCGGCAGATGGCGAGGCCGAGGCCGGTGCCGCCCATTGCGCGTGAGTCCGATGCATCGACCTGCTGGAAGCGCTCGAAGATGATCTCAAGCTTCTCCGGCGGGATGCCGCGGCCGTGGTCTTCCACCTCGAAGGTGACTTCGTTGTCGCCGGTGGCGGTCGCGGTCAACCGGACCTCGCCGCCGGGATGCGAGAACTTCACCGCATTGCTAATCAGGTTGGTGAGCGTCTGCAGGGTGCGGTCCACATCGACCATCACCTCTACGGGCTGCGCATCGATGCGGAAGGTGATGTTGTGGTGCGCGGCGGCGCTGTGCTGCAGGTCCGCGGCGCGGCGCAGCAGGTCCACCGCATTCGCCTTCTCGCGATGCAGCGGCAAACGGCCGGAGCCGATGCGCTCGAAGTCGAGAATGTCGTTGACCAGGCGGACGAGGCGGTCGCAGTTGCCGATGGCAACGTCGAGCATCTGCGCCAGCTTCTCCGGCCGCTTTTCAAGCACACCGCCGGCGATGAGGCCAAGCGCGGCGCGAAGCGAAGTCAGCGGCGTGCGCAGCTCGTGGCTCACGGTGGAGATGAACTCGTCCTTCATGCGGTCCAGCCGGCGGCGCTCCGAGACATCGGCGAACGCGACGACGGTGCCGCTGACGATGCCGTCGTGCACCAGTTGGCGCGCGACGTATTCCACCGGGAACGAGGTGCCGTCCTTACGCCAGAAGACTTCATTGTCCACGCGCACCGGTTCTTCGGAGTGCAGCGCTTTCTGGATCGGGCAGTCCTCGTAGGGATAGGGGGTGCCATCGGCCTTCGAGTGGTGGACCAGGTCGTGCGTGTTCTTGCCGATGATCTCGGCCACGGTGTAGCCG
>DASQRJ010000309.1:0-2998 GCA_035642955.1 Acidobacteriaceae bacterium | reverse complement strand
TGCCGGAGCGGCCTTCGCGGGCGGCGCGGCCTTCGCGGGCGGCGCGGCTTTCGCCGGTGCGGGCTTCTGGGACGCCTTCGCATCCGTCTTCGCAACCGCCGGCGCCGCTGGCTTCCCTTTGGCCGCGGCGGCCGCATCCGTTGCGGTCTCGGGAGCTTTCTTCGCCGACTCCGCCGACTCTTCCTTCTTGGCCAGCTTCTTCTTGGCGGCGCGCGGCTTGCGCAGGTTGACCGGCGGCGGCGGCGCAGGCGGAGAGTATGGCTCCAGAAACGCACGCAGTGCTGCTTCGTCGTTCAACTTGTTATCCATGGTCTGGAAGAACAGCGCCTCCAGCAACTCCGGATAGCGCTCCAGTTCGGGGGTGATGCGCATCTCCAGCATCAGCGCCGTGGGCACCTTCTGCCGCGCCTCCGGCCACACAGTGAAGAAATTCTTGTACTTGTTCTGGATCGCCGCGCCTTTGCCGGTCAGTCCCAGCCAGAGCACCGGCTCGGCGGCAGAGCGCGTCAGCAGCTTCCAGGAGATGGAGGGTACGGCCGCTTCCTTGGCCGTCAGCTTGGCCGCAAAAGCCTCTGCATCCTTGTCCAGCTTCTCCCATTCCTTGACGAAGCCGGGACGGACAAAGAGCTTCTTCAGCCCGGCAACATCCTTGGGCTGCATCCGCGCCGTCAGCAGCTCCATCGCTGCCGCAGAGATATCCGGATAGATCCCCTCGATCTGCAGCCGCGTCTGCAGCTCGTGGAGTTGCGCCAGTCCCTGGGCGTCGGCCTTGCTCACGGTCCAAGCCGGGTAGAGATCTTTCATCCAGCCCTGCTGCTCGAAGGTGCGCAGCATCTCCAGCGGATTCTCTTCGTGGCCAATCTCTTCCAGCTCATAGCCGCGCTGGTAGTTGCTGATCGCCGCGAAGACGCCTTCTTCCATCGCGTTGTCGAAGCGCTGCTTGGTGCGCTCGTCCATCATCCAGCCCAGCCGGGTACCCAGCCGGACCGCCCGGAGGAGCCGGATGGGGTCTTCGAGGAAGCCGTAGTTGCTCACCAGCCGCAGGGTGCGCATCTCGATATCCGCGACGCCGTTGGTCGGATCCATCAGCAGGCCGAAAGAGCCCTCGTTCAGAGAGATGGCCATCGCGTTCACGGTGAAGTCGCGGCGGCGCAGGTCTTCCAGGATATTGGTCCACTCGTAGGTGGGGTGCGCAGGCTTGGCGAAGGTCTCCCTGCGCGCGCTCGACACCTCCAGCCTTACCCCGCCGGGATAGCGCAGGAAGAGGGTCTGTGACGGGGCATGCGATCCCCAAAAGAGAAAGCCGGCAGCTTCCAGTTTTTGCCGCAGGTTAAGGGCATTTCCCTGAACCGTTACATCAAAATCGCGGACGGGATGGCCACTGGTGAGGTCGCGAACCGCCCCTCCGGTGAGAAAACTGGTCATGCCCTCGGTACGAGCGGCATCGCGGACCAGAGTAAGGGCACTGCGCTGCGCCGGAGACAGGCGGCGCTCCAGCAAATAGACGTAGTCGGGCATGTTCGTGCCTTGAGCCACCGCCACCAACTGGCCGGTCGGCTCTATGTCGCTCTTTCTAGGAGACTTATAGTCCTTGCCAACTACTGCTCAACGCCTAACGTTATCATAGTGTGACTATCTTGGCTACCATTCTGCACAGATTTCGCTGCAACTGGTATCTAGGTGTGAGACAATCCCGCGAGCTTTTTGGCTGAAACATCCATGGGCAGCACACAGAAAAAAGCCGTCCTTCGCATGCACGACGGAAGCTGCCTGTCGGGCTACCTGCCCCCCGCCGGCTTCCTCCGGCGCAGTGCCGCACCGGAGGTGCTCGAATTGCTCGACCTCTCGGCCCGCCGCCAGTCCATCCCGCTCGCGACGCTCAAGTGGGTGTGCTTTGTCCGCGACTTCAACTCCGGCGACCCGGCCAATCCAGAGCGCCTGCTCCGCACCACCTTCGCGGGCCGGCCGCGCATGGCCGGAGTCTGGCTGCGCATGACGCTCAGGGACGAGAGCATCCTCGAAGGTCTTGCCGCCAACGACCTCACGCTGCTCGATCCCGCCGGGGTGACCATCACGCCGCCGGATACCCGCTCCAACACCCAGCGCATCTTCCTTCCGCGCACCAGCATTCAGGAGCTCAGCATCGTCGCGGTCATCGGGACCAGCGCAGCCTCTCCGGCAAAGCGCAAGCCGCCGGCATCGGACCGCGGGCAGGCCGATCTCTTCCCCGCTGCGACGCCTCGCACGCTGTAAAGCATTACCATGCGGAAGATGAAGCTCAGCGACCTTGCCGCGCGCCTCGGCGCCACTCTCCACGGCGATGGCGAAGCCGAGATCACCGGGGTTGCGGGTATTGAAGAGGCATCCACCGGCCAGGTCACCTTCGTCTCGAATCCGCGCTACGCCGCCGCCGCCAGGACCACACGGGCCGGCGCGGTGCTGGTGGCGCCGGATTTCCCCGAGATCTCCGCGGCCACCCTGCGACTGGCAAATCCGTACCTCGCCTTCGCGCAGGCCATCGAGTTATTTCATCCCTCGCCGGTATTTCCGCCTGGCGTGCACTCTACCGCCGTCATCGATCCCACAGCCGTCATTGGAACGGGCGCCCATATCGGCGCCTATGTTGTGGTCGGCGCGGGGGTCCGGCTGGGCGAGGGCGCGGTGCTTCTGCCGCACGCTGTGCTCTATCCCGGGGTCACCGCAGGCCGCGACCTCCTCGCGCATGCCCATGCTGTCGTCCGCGAGAACTGCGTCCTCGGCGACCGTGTCATCCTGCAGAACGGCGTGGTGGTGGGCGGCGACGGCTTCGGCTTTGCCAAGCGTGACGACGGCAGCTGGCAGAAGATTCCGCAGTCGGGTCCGGTGCGCATCGGCTCCGATGTCGAGATCCAGGCTAACGCCTGCATCGACCGCGCCAGCGTGGGTGCGACGGTCATCGCCGACGGCGCGAAGATCGACAACCTGGTGCAGGTCGGGCATGGCTCCAGCGTCGGCGAGA
>DASQRJ010000308.1:0-2618 GCA_035642955.1 Acidobacteriaceae bacterium | reverse complement strand
TGATCGTCGGGCCGCGCGGAGGCTCACTGCCACTGCTGCTCTACGCCGTCTTCCACATCGGCACCGCGAACAACAACCTCTCGTACGCTACCTATCAGCACTTTGCACACCATCCTGCCGTGCTGTGGACAATCCCGCTTTCGATGGGCGACAGCCATCGCGGTTTTCGCGTGGTCGCCACGGATGACAATTTCTACGAGCACTACCGCTATCGTGGCGATCATAGTTTACAACTGGTACAAGGTACGCGACCGGAGGGAATTTTCGGCGCAGTACTGGGCAGCACCGTTGCCTCGCAACTGCACTATCACCTGGGGCAAAAGATTATCCTGAGCCACGGCCTTGAGGGTAGCTTCCTGAAACACACGGCGGATCCCTATACGGTCGTCGGCATATTGCGGCGCACGGCGACACCCGTGGACCGCGCCATCTACATCACCCTGCTCGGCGATGAAGCGATGCACCTGGGGTGGGAACACGGTGCGCCGCCGCTCAACCCGATTCCGGAATCGCAGATTCATGCTTCTGACCTGCATATTGACCAGATCAGCGCGTTTCTGCTTCGCACCAAGTCGCGCATCAGCACACTATTTCTGCAGCGCGAGATCAACACCTATAAGCCCGAGCCTCTGACGGCCATCATTCCCGCACTCACGCTGGAGGACTTGTGGAGCGTGCTGAGTGCAGCGGACGTTGCGTTGACGCTGGTGAGCGCAGCGGTCCTTGTTGTGGGATTGCTTGTGATGCTGACCGCTCTGTATACAGCTCTGAACGAGCGGCGCCGGGAGATTGCCATCCTGCGAACCCTGGGGCTGCATGCGCGCCAGATTTTCACGCTGATGATCCTGGAGTCGACTCTGATCAGCGCCCTGGGCGCCCTCATCGGCGTAGCGGCAGCCTACGCAATCCTGTTTCTTGTGCGGGTTCCAGTCGAGAATAACTACGGAATTCCCTTGGCGATGGTGGGGATTTCTTCGCGGGTGGTGTACTACGTGATTGCCGCTGTGGGAGCGGGCACGCTGCTGGGTTTCATCCCCGCAATTCGCGCCTATCGCAACGCACTGGTGGATGGCTTGAACGCCGGATAGAAGCGGGCTCGAAGCACTGGAAGCCGCCTAAAGTGTCCTTAGAGCAGAGCCATCGAGCGCAAGCTCGGGATAGAAGAAACGCGATAGGCTTCGCGCGGTGTGCCAGTATGAGAACCCAACTCCACTGCAATCACTCCCCGCTCAGAGGCTAACCACAGCGTTAAACGCCCGGGGTGTATGGCAGTAACTCGAGTGGCGGGAAGAGAAAGTTCAGCGACTCGCGTGAGCGTTCCTGTTTGCGGATGAGCCGTGCAGGCCGTGAGCAACGCAGAACGCGTCCCGCGAGTTTGCGCGGCGAAAACAATGCTCTTGTTCGAAGAAAAACAGATCGCCGTCGGCGCAGCACTCAGGGAAGTGTGACCAACCGGTACGAGTTTCATTTCCGAGGTTAAGCGGAAGGCGGCGAGTGCCGGACGTAATACGTGTGCAACAACGAAAAGCTCCCCATTCGGATGCATTGCAATCTTACTCGGACCGCTCCCCGCGATACATGGTGTGCGGGCTGCGACTCGCATGTTGCCAGCACCGAATTCTTCACGCTCGGAAGTGAGGACGTCCAATCGATCCGCACCATAGTCCGTAGCGATCGCGATGCCTTTTTCAGGATGAAACAAAACATGCGTTGGATGAGCGCTGGCCTGT
Organism: Acidobacteriaceae bacterium; assembly: GCA_035642955.1. Classification (GTDB taxonomy): domain Bacteria; phylum Acidobacteriota; class Terriglobia; order Terriglobales; family Acidobacteriaceae; genus KBS-83. The sequence goes on along the minus strand of DASQRJ010000308.1, from coordinate 888 downwards.
TCGGCCGGGTGCGGCCCGTGACCGACCTGTTTCAAAATGACGGAAGGCGCCGATGGTAGCCCTGCTTCGTCAATCGGCAGAAGGTTATATGCGCCGCCGCCAAACGCCGCGACCAGGAGACTGCTCCCGTCGGGAGATATGGCTAGCGACCGCGGCTGGGTTGCCGAGAGTGATAGAGGCTGACGCCCGACAAGTTCCATCGTCCCGGCAGCTTTATCGAAAGCGAAGGTCTCAACGGTTCCGCGCGGCTGATGTTGATAGAGGCTTACATCGTTCGCAACATAGATTAGCGGTCGGAAGGGATGCCGTGCGATTGCAACAGGCCGCTCGGAGGGATGCGTGGACACCACGCGCGACTTTTCACCCTGAACCCGCATCAGGCGCAGGGTGCCGGCATCTCTACTTCCGAAGGATCCAACGCAAAACAAAGCCTGTTCGGCACTGTTCTCGAGGACTGAACGAAGATGTGGCGATAACGCAAAGAACGCGCTCCCCAGACCCATGCCGCCAAGGAAGGCGCGCCGGTTCACACGCGAATCGACTTTAGCGGACGCCGTTTCAGCATGCCCAATCAGAGAATCTCCGCGAATCGCACCTTCGTTGGAGGGTAGCTCATTCATTCCCGCACACTCATACTGGAGTGGAAAACATTGTTTGGATCATACTTCCGCTTGACCTGCTGAAGGAATGGGTACAAACCATCGCGCCCATAATAAAGCTCCGGCCAATAAGAGTACCGCAGCATGTCCGCGTCAGGATAGTTCATGTAGCAGCCTTCGTAACGATCGCCCCAGGGTGTTCCCTGATGATTTGGATCGACATGGCTGCCGGTGTAAAGTTCGGTATAGAACTTATTCAGCTGCGCTAGATGCGCCTGGTCGCCAGAGG
>DASQRJ010000307.1:0-5321 GCA_035642955.1 Acidobacteriaceae bacterium | reverse complement strand
TCACACCGGCTTCCGCCAGTACACGCTGCACATCCGGGATCTGCGCAGCAAAGACCTCCGCACCGGCGACACGCTCCCGGACACCGCAGAGCGCGTCGGCTCCATCGTCTGGGCCAATGACAACCTCACGCTCTTCTACTCCGTCGAAGACGAAGAGACCAAGCGTCAGCACCAGCTCTATCGCCACACGCTCGGGCAGCCGCAATCCTCAGACGCCCTGGTCTTCGAAGAGCCCGATGAGCGCTTCAACCTCGGCGCCGGAAAAACGCGCGACAACCAATTCATCCTGCTCGAAATCGGCAGCCACACCACCAGCGAGTCGCATTTCCTGCCCGCGTCCACCCCCACTGCGGCGTGGACCCTGATCGAGCCGCGCCGCGACAACATCGAGTACTACGCCGACCATCGCAACGGCCTCTTCTATATCCGCGCCAACGACACCGGCCGCAACTTCCGGCTGGTCACCACGCCCGTCGAGCAGCCGTCCAGCAGGAACTGGCGCGAGCTGCTGCCCCATCGCGAGGACGTGATGCTCGAAGACGTGGACCTCTTCGCCGCCTTCGCCGCCATCGGTACGCGTTCGAATGGCCTGCCCCACATCGGGATCGCGCCATTCGACGGCAATGCTCTCGGCACATCCCGCGAGATCGCGCTTCCCGAGCCGGTCTACTCCGTCCACGGCGGCACCAATCCCGACTTCGCCACCACAAGCTACCGCTACGGTTACCAATCTCTGGTCACGCCCGCTTCGGTCTATGAGCTCGACATCGCCGGCCACACCTCCACGCTGCGCAAGCAGCAGGAGGTCCCCGGCGGCTTCGACCGGTCGCTCTATGCCTCAGAGCGTGTCTTCGCCACCGCAGAGGACGGCACCCAAGTCCCAGTCTCCATCGTCTATCGACGCGACCGGAAGACCGCCGCCAACCCCCTGCACGTCTATGCCTACGGCTCGTATGGCTACTCGTTGCCTGTTGGATTCAACGGCAATCGCCTCAGCCTGCTCGATCGCGGTGTGGTGATGGCCTACGCGCACATCCGCGGCGGCGGCGACATGGGCAAGCCCTGGCACGATGCCGGGCGCCTCATGCAGAAGCGCAACACCTTCACCGACTTCATCGCCGCCGTCCAGCACCTCACCGCACATGGCTACGGTGACCCGGCGCGCGTCTCCATCGAAGGCGGCAGCGCCGGCGGCCTGCTCATGGGCGCGGTCACCAATCTGCGGCCCGGTCTCTTCCGCGCCGTCATCTCGCATGTGCCCTTCGTCGATGTCATGAACACCATGCTCGACGCCTCGCTTCCCCTCACCGTGCCCGAATACGAGGAGTGGGGCAATCCGAATGAGCCGGAAGCCTTCGCCTATATGCTCAGCTATTCGCCCTACGACAACCTCAAGCCCGGCAAATATCCCGCCATCCTGGTCAAAACCTCGCTCAACGACAGCCAGGTCATGTACTGGGAGCCGGCAAAGTATGTCGCCCGGCTGCGCACCCTCAAGCAGGATCAGAATCCGCTGCTGCTCTACACCAACATGGCCGCCGGCCACGGCGGAGCCTCCGGCCGCTACGACTACCTGCGCGAGATCGCCTTCGACTACGCCTTCATCCTGCGCACGCTGGGTGTGGTGGGCAGCTAGAACCGATCCCAAAAAATAGCCAGCGAGAGTAGCTCTCTTAGATTGGGCGGCTCCGCTCGATCCAAAATCCGCATGGCCATACGTTTCGTCCATCCAGGGATGGAGCAAACACCTGTAGCGTTGCGGGCATTCTAGCGAAGCTTTCCTCCCAGGCCGGAAATGCTCGACGCAACACCTCCGGATGGAAGTGCTGCATTGCGCTGGCGGACCAGACCACGGCGAAGGATGAGTTGAACGACAGAAACGCTTCTAGCAGATATTGCTCCCCCCAGAAGCAGAGATTCTTCGTTACGAACTTTTGCGGGTAGTCGAGCGGGGTGAAGATGTCATGAAAATGGACAAGCACACCGGGGGCGAGTTGAGGAAGTATGGAGAGGCATTCGTGAACTACGTCGCTATCCATCGACACCACATGGCTGGAGTCGATAAACAGAATGTCATTTTCGCGCAGGGTATGGAACAGTTCGAGCGGCACACTCTGCACCGGACTCTCGATGAGATGCGTTAGGCCCGGAACACCGCCTCTTATCAGTGGAACTGGGTATGGCTCAATGCTGATGAACTCTGCAGCGAACCCTTCGGCAGCGTTCTTTCGCAACGCCGACGCAATCAGAAGAGTAGTATTCCCAGCTCCTACCTCAATGACCCTTTTCGGCTTGCGGTGTCGGACGAATGCGTACGCGATTTCGGCGTCAATCCTCTCGAAAAAGCCATTGTTGAAGTGAAATTGGTATGGGTCCGCTGTTAAGCCTTCTGGAAAGGTCCACTCGGCAGCATACGGAAGTACCTCTGTGTGCAACAGCTCAATCTGCTTCTGCAGGCTGAATTGGATGGCAGAGCAGGGGCGACGGGCGTGCCAGTCTTTTTCTTTTAGCGATTTCAAATTGGGCACGGGAAAGTAGAAGTGCGACGGTGTCACACTCACACCAACGCTCCCCTGCACGGCCCGGAACACGGACGACAGAGCCCCTCTGACCCCGCTGTTCCTCATTATCCTTCCCAATCCACCACCTCGATCGGATTTCAAAGGAACAGTGCCGAGCAACCCGTTACTGCGTCGCCAAAGGACAGTACGGCGAGGGATCACGCACCGGGTTGCACGGCACGCCCTGGCCTGCCGCCTGGCTGGCGATAATGCTGTTGAACTGGCCGTTGCTGCCGCCCGGCGGGGAGTTGCTGGGGCCGCCCGCGGTCTCCGTCGTCGACCGCAGGGCTATGCCGAAGCTCTGCAGGAAGATGTTCGCGGAAACCTGGTCGGTATCCGTGCGGATCGCCGTGATGTACTGGCTGTCTTTCGCCAGTACAAAGACCTGGCCGGTGCCGATCCCCGAAACAGACGCGATCGAGTCAGGATGCCCGCCCTGGTATACCGGGATCGTCGTCGTCACGGCAAAATTTGTCAGGTCTACCACCGAGACCGTGCTGTCCAGCTGGTTTGCCACATACGCGCGCGATCCATCCTGCAGGATCGTTACCGCCACCGGTCCTCTGCCCACCGGGATGGTGTGGGTCTCTCCGAAGTTCGGCGCGTCATTCCCGAAGATATCGAGCCCTACGTTGATCACCGTGACCGTGTTGGAGTCATAGTTCGCCGTCACCAGCAAACCGCCCGGCTGGTAGATGGCGGCATGTACTGGACCCAGACCCGGCACCGTGCCCGTGCCCAGCGTGAGCGTCGGATGGATGGAATCGATCGCGTTCTGCTGAACGTTGAGCACCGTCACGTCGTTGCTGCCGCGATTCAGGATAAAAGCCCGGTTGCTGTCCCCGGACATAATGCCGAAGACGGGACAGATGCCCACCGGAATACGTGCGTCCACCGTGTTCACGTTCGTTTCCACGGATGCCACTTCACCCGGCGTCGTCACCGCGCCGGGCGTGTTGCACGCATTGATCGGCAGAGCCACCGGAGCGCCGGTGCCGCTGGTCGCGCCGGATTGGCCCTGGCTGATGGCGTAGATACGGCTCGATCTCGGGGTTCCGGCGAACTGCACAGGGTTGGGCGCAATGGAGATCTCCTGCTGCAGCGCCGGCGCGGTCGCAACCGAGCCCGCCGTTGCCGGAGGCACCTGCAGCGTCAACACCGCCAGTGCTGCGTCGGTCGCCGCCGGCGTTGTCGGAGACAGTACGCTGTAGGGCTCCAGCAGAAAAATATCATTGGTGGCGACGAAGATCCCCACCGGATTGGCGCCCGCCGTCAGCGTCGAATTGGTAACGTGGCTCGTCTGCAGCCCGAAGCTGGTGCTCGTCACGGTGGGCGCGGAGGTAGGATAGGCGTCCAGTGTGACATTCGTGTTGCCGTTGCTGTCCAGGCTGTACCCGGTGCTCCCGCTGCTGTTCAACGCGAACGAGAACGCGCCGTTCCCCAGCGTGGCCTGGGCTATGATCTCATCGCCCGTTCCATTGATCAGTGTGGCCAGACCGTTCGTGGCAGGACTGTTCGTCGAAAGCACGACGAAGTTCCCGTTGGCGGTTTGTGACGCGGGGCCAGTCGGATTCACCGGCGTAACCACAGGACGAAATGGGGCACCACAACCGCTTAGCAGACCCAACAGGCCCACGGCGGCAAGCCAAGGGGCCGCAGCCCCTGCTCGACTCAGCACTCGCTTCTACCTCATGTACAACAGATTCTTCGAGATTCTTCTCTGGGATTGTAAATCAGCCGGTCCTCGGCAGACCAAAACACGGGAGAACGGGAATCGATCCCGGACCCGATCCGTCAGCGCGCCAGCGCCGCCAGGGTTGCGGTGGTCAGGGTCGCGCCGAGGAACTCGACCCCCAGCACCGTGATGTCGTCGTTCTGCCCGAAGCTCTGCGCCTGCTGCGCAATCTTCGCCGCCCGCTGCCGGCTGATCTGTTGCGCCCGCGCAAAACCGAACAGCTCGTTTGCCGGGTTCATCGCCTCAACCACGCCGTCCGTCATAAATGTGATGTGGTCTCCAGGCTCCAGCGTAAAAGTCTGCGCCGACGACGCAGCGTCCTCACTCAGCCCCAGCGGCAGCGAGCCTTCGAGCTCCATCTCCTGGCCGTTGCGATACGGCGGCAGATGGCCCGCATTCGCAATCTTCATGGTGCCGTCGGGCAGAATCTCGGCCACCAGGCAAGTCGCGAAGTGCCCACCCGAGCGCCCCAACAGGTGCCGGTTCAGCATGGTCAGCATGGCGGCCGGATCGAAACTGTACTCGGCCTGGTTACCAATCGCACCCACCAGCACCGCCACCAGCATGGCCGCGCTCACCCCTTTGCCGGAGACATCGCCGATCACCACCAGCAGACTGCCGTCCGGCTTTGCAAGCGTCTGAAAGAAATCGCCGCCCACCGTCTGCGCCGGGCGATATTCGGTTTCGACGGTGAAGAACGGCGAGGCCAGCGCCTCTGGCACCAGCACGCGCTGCTGCAACTGCTGCGCCTGTTCTAAATCTTGCGCGATGGCCTTGCGCGCTACCTCCAGGCGCACCTGGGTGCGCACAAAACGGCGGAGCGCCAACGTGGCGATCACCAGCACCATCAGCATGTCCGCGATATTGCCGACGCTAATGCCCAGGCCGAAGGGTAGAACGCGCCGGGAATATGGAAGGTGGTCAGAAGATAGAGGCTAAAGCTGCCAAACTCGAGCAGCAGGATGGGAACCAGGGCCAGCAGCGCCTCGATACGGTCGCGGCGAAGGCCTTCGATCAGGATGACC
>DASQRJ010000306.1:0-4295 GCA_035642955.1 Acidobacteriaceae bacterium | reverse complement strand
CTCCTTGATCTTGTGTTTTGGATCTTGTGTTTTGGATCGTTCGTTTTGGATCGCGCGTTCGGCTCTCCTGCGGCGCTGCGCGCTCTTACGTGACTTGACCGGCCGTCAGCGCTCGGCCGGTCCGGCTTTAGCTTTCCTACCTGGAGTTCCTCATGCAGATGAAGTTTTTCCACCTCGCATTCCTGCTGCTTCTCGCCGTCCCCGCCATCGCCCAGACCTCGTCCGGCTACCTCGACAACTCTGGCAACTGGCTGTGGGAGCACGACACCGGAACTCCCGGAAGCTCCACCGGGCAGCTCATCTTCGATGTCGCTAATCCGTCCGTGAATGGTTCGGCAACAGAGTTTGTCGTCTCCTATTCCGATTACGGTGGCGAACGCTTTCATCGCGTGTTCGGCAATGACATCTCTGCCAGCTACTTCATCTACGACACCTATGTTTATCTCGTGAATCCGACGCAGGTACAAAATCTGGAGCTGGATGTGGACCAGGTCACGGCGAACGGAGAGACCATCATTTTCGGCACACAGTGCTCCAGCATCTCGGGCACGTGGGAGTACACCTATGTGTCCAGCGGGCATGCGCACTGGGCGCCATCAAACCTCCCCTGCAACCCGCAGAACTGGACGCCCAACAAGTGGCACCATATCCAGATTCAGTCGCACCGTGCCGGGGATGTTGTCACTTACGACTGGGTGAAATTCGATAACGACAGAGCGCGCTCCTTCAAGAAAGCTACCGTGCCCTCCGGCCTTTTTCTTGGCTGGACCCCCACAGGAGTCCTCCTCCTAAACTTCCAGGTCGACGGCGCCTACTCGAGCAGCGGCACGGCCCAAGGCTACTTCAACGAACTGCAAATCTGGCGCTGGTAGAAGGTTCTCTTCGGCGGAAATGGAATGCTTCGCGACTGAATTGCTTATCCCACGTCTCAAACGCGAGATTGAAGGGCACCGGCCTTTCTATTCACGATCACGGGTGACGCCGCATAGTTCTGCTCATCCCACGTCTACCGGAGATGGGGCACCCGGGTAGGGCGCCCTCGAGGATGTGTGCGGGCGCGCCCTACCAGCGATAGATGGTCATCTTGTGGATGAAGGAGGTGACCGATCCGCTGCTCTTGCTGGAGCCTTCGATCTGGTATTGGACGTCGACGACGCCGGGCGCCCAGCCGAGGAAGTGCGCGGATTCCCGCGAGTATCCCCAGGCATAGTGTGCGCCGTCGAGATTGACCCAGTCATGGATGACCGTGCCATCGGTACCGCGGTGCATGCCGACCTGGACGTGGTGCCAGGTGTTGGCGGTCCAGTGCGCGGGATTGCACTTGATGTTCGACGACCACCAGTGATCGAGCTTCCCTGAGGTGTAGGCGGCCTCCCAGGTTCCGGTGAGGCCGGAGCATTGGGTGCCGAAGATCACCGTCTCCCCGTTCGCCATTACCTGGTTGATATCCATCTCCAGGTTCAGAACCTCGGAGGGACTGGGAAGGAAGACGTAGGTGTCGAGGACAAAGTGGGTGGCGGTCTTAGAGCTGGCGAGCGGCAGATTCCAGCGTTCGCCACCACGATCGGTATAGGTCATGTAGAACTGGCGCGCATCGTCGTAGAGCGGAGTGCTGGCGGGATAGACCGACGATCCTCGGGAAGAACCGGGTGTGCCGCCATCGTGAATCGCTCCCCACGGGCCTTTGCCGTCGACGTCGCCGGAGGAGACGGCATTCGCGGGGATGCCGTACGAGGATGAAGACGAAGTGGGCGGTGGGAGCGCAGATGTACCGCCGACGATGAACTGGGTGTTGACGACGGGGCAGGCACCGCGCGCGGTCCAGGATTTGAAATGGATGATGTGGGCGCCGGCGGCGATGACCTGCTTGGTGACGTCGATGTCGTACGCGGTTTCTCCGCGAACGAGGGTGGAGCTGTTGTCGATGGAATAGCCGAAGGCAGAGGGCGGAACGCTCTCACATCCGACGTTGTGCGCGCGCACCCACACGGGCGACGTGACATGCGTGCCGTTCACCGGGCTGGCGACGGTAACGTCCGACGCGAATGCTGGACGACACAGAACTGTTGCAGAAAGCCCCACGAATGTGAAAAGTGCCAAACGGCGCGTGACTGCGAAGCGCAGCCGAGGATGAATTTCCTCGATGAACGACATGGGTTTCTCCGCGAGGGATGGATGCAGGTGTTAGAGGATCGGCGACAGTGTATCTCGATGCGCGGCTTCCTGGCTCCGCTGCGGCTAAGTTCGTTTCACGAGATATCCATAATTTTAAGTTCTTGCCATATCTATAGGCCGCAGTTCTATGGGCCGTAGAGCTCTTCTTCGCTGACTACGGGCGGGGTGTCCGATGGCTTGGCAGCGGCGCGGTGTGCAGCTCCGAACATGGCGCCGCGCGCGGGCTGGATGGGGGCGAAGCGCATGAGGCCGATGGGCTGGGGAAGGTCGTCGTAGATGGCTTCCATGCCGCCCCGCATGAGGTAGGTTTCGTGCCAGAAGCCGGTGCCGCCGGAGTCGCGTAGAAAATTCTTCCACCATTGGCGATGCGGGTCGGAGCGCGTCCAGGCGAGCAGGGATTCCATATCGCGCCAGTATTGCCGCATGCCCACGTGCATGGGAAAGAGCGAGAAGACGAAGTTCTCGTGGAGCAACAGACCGTCCGGTGCGGCGGCGACCGAGCCTGAGATCTTGGGTCCGAATCCGAAGAGGGTCTTCATGCCGGTGAGCCGATTGACCCGCATACCGAGATAGATGACGACGAGATCGGGGTAGGGCGAGAGATCGACGGTTTGACGGTTGACTTTTATGGACATGGCACCAGACCTCCGCGATCCATTTTGTCACTCTGGGATGGGTGCGGCCAGCGGCCAGATCTTTCGGCCGGGCAGTCTTTCCTATGTCATTCGAGTGGAGTATAGTTCTCTCCCATAGACAGTCGAGTGGGGAGTGGCGATATGGGTGGATCGAAGAAAGCGCCGGCGGCCGGGGAGATGCTGCAGGGCACGCTGGACATGCTGATTCTGCGGACATTGGTGATGGGGCCGGCGCATGGGCATACGATCGCGCAGGTGATTGAGCACACGTCGGAGCAGGCGCTGGAGGTGGAGCAGGGATCGCTGTATCCGGCGCTGCACCGGCTGGAGGATCGCGGCCTGGTGTCGGCGAAGTGGGGGGTGAGCGAGAACAATCGCAAGGCGAAGTTCTATCAGTTGACCGCGGCGGGCAAGCGGAGGCTGGCGACCGAAACGAGCCGGTGGCGGCAGATGACGCGTGCGATCGGGTTGATTCTGGGGGAGTAGCCGGGACTGGTCGTCCGGGCGGACGCGCCTTTGGCGCATTTTTGTAGGGTTCGCTTCCCTTTGGTCGCTCACGTTTGGGATTGTGGGCAACTCGACTGCCGATCTCGTCGAGCCATTGTGGTGGCTCGGTGGGGCGGCAGCAGATCCCTCCACTGCGCGCTAAGACTGCTCCGGTCGGGATGACGAGTTTTGTAATTGCGGGAGGTACATATGAATTTGCGACGGTTTACGGAACGCAAGGCGAAGGATGCGGAGCTGGCCGAGGAGATTCAGTCGCACCTGGCGCATGACGAGGACCTGCGCACGGCACGCGGCGTGGACGCCGATGAGGCGCGGCGGCAGGCGCGGGTAAAGTTCGGCGCGCAGAACACGGTGCGTGAGCAAGAGTGGCGCTACCGTTCCCTGCCCTGGGTGGAGGCGGTGTGGCGCGATCTGAAGTTTGTGGTCCGGTCGCTGGCGAAGACGCCGGGATTCACCGTGATTGCGATCCTCGTGATCGCGGTGGGGATCGGGGTGAATACGGCGGTGTTCTCGGTGATCAACACGGTGCTGCTGAAGCCGCTGACGTATCCGCATCCGCAGGAACTGGTCATGCTGATGAACACCTCTCCGCAGGGGTCAGGCCCGGGCGCGAACGTGCCGAAGTTCGCCATGTACCGCCAGCAGACAAGCATTTTTTCGAAGGTAGCTGCCTTCGACACCGGCGGCGCAGGACTGAACCTGACGAGTAGTGACCATCCCATGCAGGTGCAGGGCGTTCACGTGACCCAGCAGTACTTTTCGATGATGGGCGCGCCGGTGATCCAGGGGCGCACGTTCACGCAGGCGGAAGACACGCCGAACGGCGGCCGGGTGGTGGTGCTGAGTTATGGGCTATGGAAGAGCCGGTTCGGCGGCAACTCGCAGATTGTGGGGTCGACGATTCAAGTGGATCACCAGCCATACCTGGTGGTGGGCATAATCGGCAAGAGCTTTGTGACGGAGGAGCCGACGGATTTG
>DASQRJ010000305.1:0-4167 GCA_035642955.1 Acidobacteriaceae bacterium | reverse complement strand
AGCCGCGCAGCCCGGTGAACTCCTCGCGGATGCCATCCCAGTCCGCTTGCGCCGCTGCATCGGGCGGCGTGCCGATGTGCGTCAGCCGCTGCGCCGTCGGAGCCACAGACCCGCTGTAGAAGACAGTCAATGTCTGCTCGCCGCCCGCGGCGAGCGGCGCGGCCAGCGTCACCAGCGCCTCGTTCATCGCCCCGGTATGGTCCGCATCCGTGGCCACGGTGTGGTGCGCGAAGCGCAGCGGCTTGCCGTCCGCGTCGATCCCCTCCCAGTGCAGCGTGGAGCTGATTTGCAGCGGGATAGCGGCCAGCGCCGCGGCGCTTTCGTTCTTCACGGTAACGATGGCCCGCGTGTGCATACTCGCGTCGCGCGTCTCCAGCCGCACGTCCAGCGCATATTTCGTGAACAGGATGGCGCGCCGCGTCGCATCGGCTACATCGAACTTTGTCTCTGGAATCTCGGCAGACTGCGGCGCGCTCTGTCCGGCGCTGCTGACCACCACGCTGCCATGCTGCGCCACAGCCGGAGCAGCCAGCGCAACCATTCCTGCGAGCAAAAAGGCCGAGGCGAGAGGCCGCATCAGGATCCCAGCCCTTTGCGCGGCTTCGTAGCCACATGCTTCTCCGACGCGGAGTTTGGCGTTGCCGATACCGGGCTCAGCCGCGCCCGCCGCCGCTGCCGGTAGGCCTCATACAGCACCACCGCCCCCGCCGCCGAGACGTTCAGCGAAGCCACCTTGCCTGCCATCGGAATCCGCAACAGGTGATCGCAGCTGCGCCGCACCAGGTCGTGCAGCCCCGCTCCCTCGCGGCCCAGCACCAGCAGGCACGGCGTGGTGAAGTCATACTCCGTGTAATCCATGCTCCCGCGCTCGTCCAGGCCTACGCACCAGATATTCGTGGCCTTTACCTGCTCCAGCGCCCGCACCAGGTTCACCACCCGCGCGATCCGTACATGCTCCGCCGCGCCGGCAGAGGCCTTCAGCGCCACCGCGCTCAAGGGCGCCGATCGCCGCTCCGTCATCAGGACTCCGGTCACGCCGGCTCCATCTGCCGACCGCAGCAACGCTCCCAGGTTTTGCGGGTCTTCCACCCCATCCAGAGCCAGCAGCAGCGGCGCGCCGCCCATGGCAGCGGCGTCCTTCCCCAGCAGGTCCTCAAGTTCCAGCATCGTCCGCTCGCGGACGAACGCGACCACGCCCTGGTGACCGGGATTGCGCGCCACCAGCGTCAACTGCTCCCGGCTCTCGCTGCGCACCCGCACCCCGCGCTCGCGGCAGGCCTCGACGATCTTCAGCAGCCTCTGGTCCTGCCGCTCCCGCGCGACGCACACATGGTCGAATCGCCGGCTTCCGGAGCGTAGAGCCTCCTCCACCGGGTGTAGACCGTACAGTATCTCCATCAAGTCTGAGTCTACCGTTCCTGCCTCGTCCGCATTTGGAACGATCCTCTCCATCGCTCGCAGAAACCTGCCGGTTCACCCTATCGAAATTGCTAGACTTGAATTAGGTCAGGAATTCGAACGGTCACGAAGCGAAAAGCCGGGTTCGGAAGTTGACCCTTAAGTCCTTTTGCAGGACATATTTAGCGATAAGCTTCGCCCCATCAACAACTTATGCACCGGAGCCGTCACTTGCACAGTTGACGAGGCAAACGAATGCCTCTAAGGCTTGTGCTTGGACATATTTACGCCTAAGTCCTTTGTTAAGACATTTTTAGCTCACGGAAGAGAGGTTAAAACCATCCATTCAAAGGAGTTGCGGACGGGGTTCCCGGTAACCGGAGGGGGGAGGGGGCAAGAGAGGGAATGACCTTCCACCGATACGATCGAGAGCTATGTAAGATGAATAGGTTCCGCCTTTGAGGCGGCCGGGCCCGGTTTCAGTCGGAGACCGTTTCTGAAAAAGGCGCACAAAAATCGCGTCCTGCCGCAGGTTTCACTCGTCAATGAAGTCGGGGGTTCTGCTATGGCACAGGGAGTTGCACTATCGCTCGCTTCACTTGCCCAGCAGCAGGAAAATCTCGCCATTGCGCGCGGTCTCAAACAACGGGACGTCGACCTGCTTGACTCGCTCATCCTCACCTATCAGCATCGCCTCTTCCGTTACCTGCTCTATCTCACCGGCAGCCGCGAACTCTCTGAAGACCTCTTCCAGGAGACCTGGATGCGTGTGTTGCAGCGGGGCAGCCAGTATCACGGAGCCGCTCGCTTCGACACCTGGCTCTTCACCATCGCCCGCAACCTCGTCATCGACGTCCGCCGCAAGCGCACCATGGCCAGCCTGGAAGATCTCTGCGATACCGGTGACGATGAGCGCCCCTTCGAGCCCGCGGGCAATGATCCCACCCCTCTGGATGCCTGCCTCATGCGTGAAAACAGCGAACGCGTCGCCGAGGCGCTCCTCACTCTCGATCCGCTGAGCCGGGAGGTGCTGGTGCTGCGCTTCCATGAGGAGCTGTCGCTGGAAGAGATCGCCAAGGTCACGCGCGCGCATCTTTCCACGGTGAAATCCCGCCTCTACCGCGGACTCGCCGCCCTGAAGCCCCGCATCCTGCAAACGAAGACCGCAAATCCGGAGGGTATTTGATGGAGGACCGTTTCTCCACTTCCCGGGATGCGACACGCAACGATCGGGACCTGCTTCGCGCGGTCTCTGGCCGCGATGTCAACGCACAGTTGCCAGTTGTTGCACGGACGCGGCGAGCGATTCGGGTAGCCGATGAGAATCGCCGCGAGCAAAGCGAACGGGAACGCCGGACCCTGGGGATATCGCTCTTCGCGGGGGGCGCCCTGTTCGTGCTTCTCGCGCCTGTCCTGTGGGATAGCATGGACGATCTGATTGGCGGCGAGCATTTCAGCGATCTGCCTACCCAGGTCGCTCTGATCTCCACCCTGCTGATGATGTCCGTCGTAGCGGCGCTGGTCGTGCTCTGGCGCAGCCGGTCCGGCCAGGATGACTTTCGCCAGGACCACTAGTTTTTTTGCGAGCTAAATTCCCCTTTTTGAGGGAAACTTTCAACGGACGCCACGCCGTCTGAAGTTTTGGGATCTGCTTATGGACCGGACAGTGAAAAGCCGAACCACACCCCCTACCCCGAGATTTAGCTCCGAGCTGAAGCTGGTTCCGCTCTGGTCCGTTGTGCTGGCCGCGGCCGCCTTTGTGGGCGTCCAGTATCTCTATTGGATCGTGCTCCCGGAGTATCGCCATCATGCAGGGCCGCCGGTGGGCCTGCGCTTGTATTTCGCGATCACCTGGAGCGCACTGGCAGCCCTTTACATGCTGATGATCGGGTACGTCAGCAACGACGCACCCCGCCGGCATATGAGTGCGCAGATCTGGATGCTCATCTGCTTCATCATGCCCGCCGGTGTCGGCTCGGTTCTATATTTTTTGCTGCGCCAGCCGATCATCTCCGGTTGTCCGGCATGCGGCACCCCGATCCAGAGCGACTATCACTTTTGTCCGCAGTGCGCCTGCCAGGTCTCCGCGGCATGTGGCAATTGCTATCGCAGCGCCAGGCCCACGGACCTGTTCTGTGTCCATTGCGGGCACGACCTGGCCTCGGACAGCATGCCCGAGCGTGTCCGCAGTTCCCTCTCCTGATGACTCGGCCTGCGCGTTGACCCCCTCCCGCTGGGTTCCTATACTCGTGTTGGCCCCATGACTCTCAAAGCACTCATCGTCGATGACGAACAGTTGGCGCGCGATGAGCTGCAGTACCTCCTCGGATCGATTGAGGACGTAGAGGTCGTGGCACAGGGGAAGAATGGCATTGAAGCCATTGCCCTGGTGCCCCGTCTGGAGCCGGACGTCGTCTTCCTCGACGTACAGATGCCCGGCCTCGACGGGTTCGCGGTGCTGCGCAAGCTGCTGGAGAAAAGCGGGCCGGAGATGCTGCCGCAGATCATCTTCGCCACGGCCTTCGACAAATACGCCGTCCGGGCCTTTGAGGTGAACGCGGTCGATTACCTGCTGAAACCGTTCGACCGTATCCGCCTGGAGCAGGCCCTGGCTCGCGTGCGAGCGCGGCTGCAGGTGGCGGCGCAAAACAGCCTCGATACACCCGCGGCCCCCCGTACGCCGGCGCTCTCGCGCGAACAAGTCGATTCACTGATTCGATTGATTGAGCAACAAAGCGGCGGCACGCCGAATAATGGGCGCAACAGCAG
>DASQRJ010000304.1:0-3321 GCA_035642955.1 Acidobacteriaceae bacterium | reverse complement strand
GCCCAGCACCGCCCACGCATCGCCATTCTGCGGACGCAGCTCCAGCGTGTGACGCAATTGCCCCTCCGCATCGCCGAAGCGTCCTGCTTGCATATAAAGAATTCCGAGTGTGTACGCCGGATCGGGCGAGTCCGGATCCAGCCGCGCGGCCAGCTCCAGTTCCGGGATCGCGCGCGCGGTGTCGTCCTTCAGCTTGTATGCAAGCCCCAGATTGTAATGCAGCTGCTGGCCAAGGGGCAGGTGGCCGATGCGCTTTCGCACTTCCAGGACGCGGTGGACAGCGATCCGAACTATGCAGACGCGCACAGCGGGCTGGCGACGGCGCTGGCACGCCAGGGAAGGACGGCCGAAGCCGCCACGGAACGCGAGAAGGCTACTGCGCTTGGGAAGTCAGCGCAATGACGTGGCTCGCCTGGTTATGAAGGCGGTCAGGCGAGAGCAATCTTTATACTGGCTGCGCGCTCGCATGCAAAAAGATTCAGGGGGTTTCCGATTTGAGCTGGACCCGCCGACGTGTGCTTGGCTCGCTGAGCCGCACTGCACTGGTGCTTCCATTTGCCGACGTTTTAGCCATGGCGGTTCCACCCTGGGCGCATGCGGAGGGACAACAGGCACCCGCGGCACAGCATGATTACGAAACGAAGCCGGTGGCGCCACCGCCAGGCCCGGTTTCGCCGATCGCCGGCACGCCACTGGGTGTGAGCTTTGTGGATGTCGCGCAGCAGAGCGGATTGCATACAAAGACGATCTACGGCGGGACGGGGAAGAACAAATATCTACTGGAAACGACGGGCTGCGGTGTGGCGTTCTACGACTACGACGCGGACGGGTGGATCGATATCTTTCTGGTGAATGGCTGGCGGCTGGAGGGATTTCCCAAGGGCGAGGAGCCGACCTGCCATCTGTTCAAGAACAATCGCGACGGCACCTTTACCGATGTGACGGCGAAGTCGGGGCTGGCGCGCAGCGGCTGGGGACAGGGCTGCTGCGTGGGCGACTACGACAACGACGGGCACGATGACCTGTTCGTCAGCTATTACGGACAGTGCTCGCTCTTTCACAACAATGGCAACGGCACCTTCACCGACGTGACGGCGAAGGCTGGGTTGACGCAATCGAAGACACGGTGGAACTCCGGGTGCGCGTTTCTGGACTACGACCGCGACGGGCATCTCGATCTCTTCGTGGCAAATTACATCGATCTCGATCTGAAGACGGCGCCGGTGCCGGAGTCGGGACCGTGCACGTACAAGGGCATTATGGTTGCGTGCGGGCCGCCGGGGCTCGAGGCGGGGAAGAATATCCTGTATCACAACAATGGCGACGGAACATTTACCGATGTATCGCAAAAGGCCGGCATGTGGAACACCATCGGCAACTATGCGCTGAGCGTAGCGGTGGCCGACCTGGACAACGATGGCTGGCCGGACATTTATGTTGCGAACGATTCGACGGCGGCGACGCTCTATCAGAACCAGAAGAACGGCACCTTCAAGGATGTAGCGATCGAGTCCGGAGCGGCGTTGTCGCCGGATGGCAAACCGCAAGCGGGCATGGGGGTGTCGGTGGGCGACTACAACCGCGACGGCACGCTCGACATAGCGAAGACGAATTTCGCCGGCGACACAGACTCGCTTTACAGCAACCTGGGAGATGGCAGCTTTGAAGATCGCACGTACGAGGCGGGGCTGGGCGTGAACACGCGCTATTTGGGTTGGGGCGTGGGCTTCTTCGATATGGATAACGACGGCTGGCTGGATCTGCTGGTGGCCAACGGGCACGTGTATCCGGAGGTGAGCAGCTCAAAGACGGAAGCGCCCTACGCGGAACACAAGTATCTATACCGGAACCTGCGCAACGGCCGGTTTGAAGATGTGAGCGACAAAGGCGGTCCGGGGATCATGGCGGCGGCTCCGGCCCGCGGCTGCGCCTTCGGCGACTACGACAACGACGGCGATGTGGACGTGGTGGTGAATTGCGTCAATACGTACCCGCAACTATTGCGTTGCGATGCGACGATCAAACGCAACTGGATCAAGGTCAAAGCCGTTGGTGTGAAGTCGAACCGCACCGGCATTGGCGCGCGGGTGACGGTGACGGCGAAGACCGATCCGGCAGCGACGAAGCCGCTGGTGCAGGTGGATGAAGTGCGCAGCGGAGGAAGCTACTATTCGCAGAACGACCTGCGGCTGCACTTTGGTCTGAATAAGGCGGAGATGGTGGATTCGATCGAGATCCGATGGCCCTCCGGGCAGGTCGATACATGGAAGAAGCTGGAGGCGAACAAGCTCTATGTGCTGGCCGAGGGCGGCGCGTTGCTGAAGACGGAAACAATGGCTAACTGGAAGAAGTAGGCAGGTCCCCAGAAAAGCAGATTCCTCCACTGCACTTCACTTCGGTCCGGAATGACGAGGTTCCCGGAGATGCGGATTATCGAGCTATGAGCGAGTATGGGAAGGAGAAGCGGCCAATCTGGATGATGGAGCGGGGCTCGCTTCCGGTACCGTGCGGCGGCCAGATACGAAAGCTTTCCACGCGGGTGATGGCGGGGTTGCGCTCGGCGTCGACCTGACCAATCTCTTTGCCGGTGGGAGCCTGGTAAAAACTCACCTTGAGCGCGTCCTGGGAACGGGTCCAGCCGAAGACGTAGTCGCCGGGAGAGAGCGCGACGTTGCCCACGCGCATGGGCGCCTGCACCAGAAAGTAGTGCGAGTACTTGCCTTCGGCGGAGTAGCCGGCGGTGATCATGACCACGCCCGCGATGAAGTGGCCGCTACCGTCGGTGATGCCGGAGGCGGTGCGGAACTCGGTCTCAATGCGCTCGGAGATCACGGGTGCGCGCGCAGGGATGACGGACTTGAGCTCATCGGGGGTGGCGGCGCGCCAGTTGTCAACCGGCTGTGCACAGAAAGATGCGGGCACAATGACGAGGCCGAGGGCGGCGCAGAAGGCGGAGTTCAGGAAGCGGCGGCGCGTCGAATTAGTCAAAGTGAACGATGCCTCGCTGCAATGCGGTGGTGGCGGCCTGGGTGCGATCGCTCACGCCGAGTTTGCTGAGCAGGCTGTTGATATGCGTCTTCACGGTGGCCTCCGAAATAAAAAGGGCGGCGGCGATCTCCTTGTTGCTGTTGCCTCCCACGATGAGGCGCAGCACCTCGGTTTCCCGGTCCGTGAGTGCGGGGGTATTCATGCGCTCGGCGAGACGTTCGGCGACCGGTCCGGGAATGCGGGATTTGCCACTGTGGACGGTACGAATCGCCGAGAGCAGTTCCTCGGTATCCATTCCTTTCAGCAGATAGCCGCGGGCGCCCGCCTGTAAGG
>DASQRJ010000303.1:0-3340 GCA_035642955.1 Acidobacteriaceae bacterium | reverse complement strand
ATCATCAGGCTGGGAGTGAAAGAAGCACAGAGCTCCAGCGCCGCCTGCCGTGTGCCGGCATGAAGAACGTGCACCCCCGCCCGCTCGAAGGTTGCGCTGATCACGCGGGCAAGATCGAGGTCATCTTCTACCAGGAGAATCTCGGCCCAGGTCTTCTGACGGTTCAACACCGACGAGAGTTCTTCCAGAAGGTCCGATTCCTGTGCGGGAACCTGCAGCCAGCCATCCGCGCCTAGTCCGAGCGTCGACGATTTACTGATGGCGTGGGCACTCAGAATGATGACCGGCACGTCGGAGGTGGCCGGCTCTTCCTTCAGGATGCGCAGAGCTTCCCATCCAGACATGTCCGGCAAAGTCAGATCGAGCAGCACGGCACAAGGCGCCTGCCGCTGTGCATGCGCAAGCGTCTCCCGTCCGCTGGATGCTTCCACGACGTTGTAACCGTGGAAGCGGAGGCTTGCCGCGAGACTGGTGCGCGTTTCGCCATCACCGGTGCTGATGAACACAGTTTCACGATCGGCACTGGGAACCGGCTCGGGGCGGACCTGCTGTTGAGGATCGGCCGGCAGGAACATGCGGAATATCGCGCCGCGATCTGCATTCTGCTCGGCCCAGATGCGCCCTCCATGTTGATCCACGATGGTGCGGCAGATCGCAAGTCCCAGGCCTGTACCACCCTTTTGCCGGGAGTCCGATGCGTCCACCTGCTGGAAACGGTCGAAGATGGTTTCCAGCTTGTCCTCGGGAATACCACGGCCTTCGTCAGCGACGCTCAACGAAACTCCCTCGTCTGATTTCTCGATACTGACGGTGACGGTTGAGTCGGGCGGAGAGAACTTGATGGCATTGCTGAGCAGGTTGGTCATTACCTGCTGCAAACGGTCCGGATCGGCAACAAATTCAACCGGCGAGGCGCGAAGGACGAGCTTGACGGAGGCATTGTCGGCAACCGGTGTCACCGCTTCGATAGCCTGCTGCGCCAATTCGGAGATCGAACAGGGCCGGAAGCTGAGCGGCGCACGGCCCGATTCCATACGCTCAAGATCGAGGATGTCATTGATAAGGCGTACCAGACGGTCAGAATTGTTTACCGCGATGCGCAGCAGGTTTGCAGCCTTCTCATTCAGGTCGCCCAGCAGTCCAGTGGAGAGCAAACCGAGCGATCCGCGGATCGAGGTCAACGGCGTGCGCAGTTCGTGGCTGACCGTGGAGACGAACTCATCTTTCATACGGTCTAGGGCCTGCCGCTGGCTCACGTCGCGAAAGTTCAGCACGCTTCCGGTTACGCTGCCATGTATCTGCATCGGCGTAAGCGTGAATTCGACCGGGAATGAGGTGCCATCCGGACGATAGAAGATGTCCTGTCCGTGGGCGCCGTCCTTGGCGAAAAGGCCACGACGGATAAAGCAGTGGGACGCGCAGGCGGTGGGGCTGCCATAAACATCCTCATGGACGATGGCATGCACGAAGCGGCCTGTGAGGGCATTTGGGACCGTGCCGAGCATGCGGGCTGCGGCCGGATTGGCAAAAGTAACACGGCCATGCTGGTCGGTCCCAAGTATGCCGTCGGCTACCGTATTGAGGATGGACTCTTTCTGGCGATTCAGCTCGGTGACGCGCTTCTCCTGAACGGAGCGGCCGAGAAACTGGCCAACCGAGGCGCAGACGGTCTCGACCGTGGCCATGATCTCCACTTCGGCTGCCATGCGCTTGCGGCTGAAGAACTCGATCACGGCAATGACCTGGTTGCCCACGCGAACGGGCACACCCCAGCAGGTGACCAGGCCATCTAATTTTGCGCCGTCGCGAGTACTGAACCGGGCATCATTGCGGATGTCCTCGATCCAAATAGATGCGCCCTGCACCCAAACCTGGCCAGGTAAACTTTCCCCCGGAGCGAACTCCGTTATGGAACTCTTCGCCAGCGTCGATGGGAGGACACAATCGGCAGCCATCCACATACTGCCATAGCGAAGGACTTGATGGCCTGCGTCGACACGCCATAACTCGACGAGGTCGAAGCCGAGATGACTACCCAGTGCCGAGAGGATGCGCGGGAGCGAGTCCTCTGTGGATGCCTCCTGGACCACCTGTCCTACACCCAGTTGCATGGCAAGACGCCGCTCGCGTTGATTGCGAAGCGTGACGTCGCGGAGGATGCAGCGCACGGCGCGAGGCCGTCCCGCTTCCCGCAGGCCGAAGAGACTCGCCTCCATCTCTCGCGTGCGTCCGGCAGAGTCTTCCATGCGCAGGTGGACCTGCTCGATGTGCTCACCGGCCAGCGCCCGCTCAAAGATGGCGGCGGCTTGCGACTGAATCGCGAAAGGAAAGGCCGATGCAAAGCCTTCCAGGGTCTTCGCCGAGGCAGCATCGCGCCCGAAATATCGCTGCCACGCCGAATTGACGTAGAGATATTTGCCCTCGGCGGAGAGCATTGCGATCATTTCGGTGAGGTTTTCGAAGTAATCCTGGTACCGGATCTCCAGCGCCGTCTCGGCAGCCTCGGTCTCTGCGTCATCGGCGCTTTCCTGGTCCTGAAGAATGGAGCGCAGATGGCGTTCGTGACGCAATTTCAGCAGGCAGATGGCGGCAAAGCAGCTCTGTAATGCGCCCCATCCCAGAAATATGACGATTGGCTTTGCAGGGCTCCAGACAAGTCCGCTTCCCGAGTACATCATGACGACAAGGGTGTAGGCGGTCGATAGCAAGGTCAGTGCAAACATGGCGAGCCACACTGGCCGGCCGCTGAGCCAATGTGTGAAGAGACGTTCGGGCTGACTCATTGAAGAGTGCAAAGGTCAAACCTTATTCGGCAAAATCGGGAGACACGTCCCGGAACACCGATTGCGTTACGGAAAAGCATGTCTGACCCCAAAAAATTCCAACAACTTACATCTACTGCTCAACAGACTTGTGTTTGTGAGACATTGGCCCGGGGTACATCGCCCTGCCGCCGACTCAGCTCCGATCGGCAAGACGCCGGATTCCATCTCTACAGCCCAGTCCGGTATAAAACGATATTGCAGCGGTATTTCAGTCGATATCGCTTGGTGAGTATAGTGGGTAACTCTTACCGATAGTCAAAAGAATTATCCTAAGTAATCAAAAAAACAAGGTTACTGCACTATTCGTGGTGCATATCTTATACATCGAGCGGGTAATCGTTTGATCGGTCACTTTGCAGAGGGAGCCGGAAATATAAACGGCCCATCCAGAGTGGATGGACCGTTTTGGGAATCGCCGGTGATCAGGCGACAACTGGTTCGAGCAGACGCGCCCAGCGGCGCTCCCGTCGCGCGGTGTAGGCCTGCTTGTGATAGGCGTACCCGGTAACCAGCGG
>DASQRJ010000302.1:0-5397 GCA_035642955.1 Acidobacteriaceae bacterium | reverse complement strand
CAGCGGGCCGGTGCCGAAGCGGCGGATCGACAACGCCGGACCGTCCAGCGCCAGCGGCGGAATGATCGCGTTCACGCGCGAGCCGTCGGGCAGCCGTGCATCCACCATCGGCGACGACTCATCCACCCGCCGTCCGATCCGGGACACAATGCGATCGATGATCTGCAGCAGGTGGCGATCGTCGCGGAACTTCGTATCCACTCGGGAAAGCAGCCCGGCGCGTTCGATGAAGACGTGATCCTTGCCGTTCACCAGGATATCCGAGATCTTGCCGTCGCGCAGCAGCGGCTCCAGCGGTCCCAGACCGAAGACTTCGTCCAGCAGATCGGCGCGCACGCGCTCCTGCTCGTTGAAGTTGAGCGGCACCTTCTGGCTGGTGATGATCTCGTTGACCATCCGCGCCACCGCGTCCCGCGCCTGCGTGGAGTTGACCCGCGACAGCTTCTCCAGATCCAGCTTGGAGATGAGCGTCCGATGGACGTCCGATTTGAGTGTCTCGATATCGAGTTGTTCCACGCTATCCCATCCCCGCGCTTCGTTCTGCCCTGTGCCTGCGGCCTCCTAAAACAGGAAGCCTTTCTTTTTCGGTGTAGGTGGCAGACCGCAGGCGACTCTCGCCATCTGTCTGATCACCCGGGAAATTGGTGAATCTGTCTGCGAAAGCGCGGAAGCCGTATTCTGCGCACGTTTCACTGCCGGATAATCGCTCGGGACCTTCCACTTCGCCGGCAGCGTGAGCGCCTTGGTGATGCTCTCGTCGTCGATGCCGGCCATCCGCGGCATATAGCGGTTGAGCACGATCTCCAAACGGCTGCTGTCCCTGGCAAAGAACTCGCTGACCAGGCGATTCGCGTTGCGCAGCTCCGGAATGCTGACCTGCGTCACCAGATATACGGTGGACGCTCCGTCGAACAACGCCTTGTAGTTCATCGCGGTCGCCGACCCGGCATCCACGACGACGTAATCGAAGTCCTGCCGGGCTACCGTGATCAGCTTCCCCATCGACTCGTCGGAGACCTGCGTCGGAGAGTACTTGTCCGGAGCAGCCAGCACCGAGAGCCCGGAGCTGTGCTTGCTCAGCAGCCGGGAGAAGAAGGTGGCATCCAGCCGATGGACATCCTGCAACGCATTGGCGGTCGAATGCTGCGCATTGATGCCCAGGTCCAGCGCCGCATTGCCCAGCGGGAAGCCCAGATCGATCAATACGGTGTTTCGCTCCGACTCCCCCGCCAGCGCGGCCGCAAAATTCGCCGCGATGGTGGTCGTTCCGGAGCCCCCCTTCGCGCCCGCAAACACCAGAACCTTCCCGCCCAGCTTCTTGGCCGGGCGCACCGCGGGACGGCGCACCGACGCCCGCACCAGCGCCTCGGCCATGGCCCCCGGCGATACCGGCTGCGTCAGATATTCCCGCGCTCCGGCCCGCATGCAGCGCATCAGCATCTCGGAATCGGAGCGGGTCGAATACACCATGACCGTCGCCGAGGTACTGCCGCAAAATGTTTCCACCAGGTCCAGCGCGTGCTCCGGGTTGCTGTCCAGCTCCACCACGATGACGTCGTGATCCGCTTCCAGCAAACGCGGTATGTCGTCGAGCTCCGGATAGGAACCGAACTCCCGGGTGACGCTGGCCTGGGGGCCGCTCAGCGCACGCGCCATGGCCTTCCGGCCTGACTCGTTCGGACCGATCAGAGCCACCGACAGAACATTTGCGCCCAACGTATCCGGATTCTGCGTAAAGGTAGACATCACGAATTCCCGGTCCTTCTCTGGTCGCGTTCCGCCCGGTGTGTCGAGAGTCGTCGGCATAGTGTCCATAACCTGTCTGCGATCGCCATTCCCGATCCTTAACGAGAGAAAAATGAGGCGAGTGTCCCAATTGCAATCGCCGGCGCGTAGGGCATCTTGCGCGCCAGCGGATTCTTCAAGCTCAGCTCCGGATGCGGCCGCAGGCCGCGCTTCTTCAGCCCAAACACCAGATCGCCGGTCCCGTGGAAGAGCTCTCCCAGAAAGCCCGACCACGCCGCCCAGCCCAATGCCATGACGCCGCCGGCAATCCCGGTCAATACCAGCGCCGTCAGCAGTTGCGAAGGTCCGATCCACGCGCCAACCGCGGCCACCAGCTTCACGTCCCCCATCCCCATGCCACCCATCCAGCACAGCACCCCGAACAGTAACCCGCCCAGCGCCATTCCGGCCGCACTATGACCGATCCCGCTCCAGCCGTCGATCCAGCCCGAGACCACGATGCCCGCGAGAAGAAACGGGAGCACCACCCAGTTCGGGATCCTGCGGCTGCGCAGATCCGTGAACGTGACGGTGATGAGAACCACGATGGTCGGCCACCAGGCGATGGAATGCATACGTAGATTCCCCACCCTGCCTTCTGGGCGGACGGTGCTTCAAAGAGCAATTCGCTGCCCAAGTTGCGGAGAGCCGGGAAGCCCTGAATTCAGCGGCTTGCGGGCGCGGCGGAATCCTGGTGTACACGGACGTTTACAGCGGGCGGAGGAGACTGGCGCAGCGCAGATACACCCTCGGCGCGCTCTCCGGCTACGGTGGGAAAGAGCAGCGGCAGGTCGGCGATGGGAGCGGTGATGAAATCATGCCCGCCCATGGACATGGTTCGCAGATCCCGGGGTGGCAGCAGCCCCAGCACCTTCCGCAGATACTCCCGGTTTTCCTGCACGCCGCTGGGCAAGGGAAACAGCACGAACCGGGTATAGGATCGGGCCGGCAAGGCCGTCAAAAGGCGGGTCTGGCGGTCTTCGATAGCGAAGACACGGGTCCCTTCCAGCAGCTTGACCGCCGGATATTCCACACTGAGATAGCCCGGCAGATAATAGCCGGCTTCACGGTATCCCAGAAAATGGGAGTCGAAGCCCACGATCAGGGTCTCCCCCGCCCCACCTACCTGAGGAAGCGAGGCCTGTACGCTCCGGATCTCTGCCTCATGCCGCCGCACCTGCCGGTAGGAGCAGTACAAAGGCGACGCGAGAAAGATCAGAGAGTTCGCCGCTGCTCCGGCCGCGAGGATAGCGAGCTTCCACCGTCGCCGCCATGCGCTTTTCGTGTACCAATCCGCCACCCATGCACCCAGCCAGATGGAGAACGGCGCCACCACCACCAGCAGGTAGCCGCTGTTCACGAACTTCAGAAAGATGAAGGTGAAGAAGCACAACGCCGGGCCAATCCAGATCAGCGTGAACCTCCGCTTCTGCGGACCCAATGGCACATCCGCGCGCCATCTCCACAGCGGCGTGAAGAGCGCCGCCCCAAAACACAGGAAGAGGATGAACACGATCGTCACCGCCCTGGCGACCGAGGTGGCCGGGTTGGAATTGAAGACCGTATCCCGTGACGGCACCAGTCGCCAGAGAGACAGCAGTGCACCGAAGTATCTGTCATAGCCGCCACTTGCGGAGATCATGGGCAGGAACCAGGCAAGCAGCACCGCGAGGAGAGTTGCCATGGCGATCGCGCCCCGCTTCCAGCCCGCTTTGCGCAGCGAAAACAGGAACAGCGGCCCCAGGAAAATCAAAGACGAGGGCCGCACACCGGCTGAAATTCCCAAAATGACGCTGGCCGGCAGCATCATTCGCCAGTTTCCGCTCTCTATCTGCCAGCATAAGCAACCCACCAAAGCCGAGAAGAAGGCCTCGACAATATAGGTAAGTGCCACAGTGCCGTGAAACCACGCCAGCGGAGAAAACAGGAATATCAGCCCGGCACAACGCGCCGCTTCGATGCCGAACCATTGGTTGGCAATCTGGTAAATGAGCGCCGCCGCCCCGCAACTGGCTGCGATGCTGAGCAGCACCAGGGCGAAGTTCAGATCCGGGATAAGTGTATGAAACAACTTGCCCAGACAGATGTACAAGAAATAGCCAGGCGGATGCGGCTGATAGACGCGCGGGTCGAAATGCTCCACGCCCAGGGCAAATCCGAGTGAATCAAGATCGTAGAGAAAGTGGCTTCTGAAGGCGAAACGCGTCAGCGCCGTGACGCACACCAGCAGCAGCATCTCGCATCGTGACCGGGTCAGCATGCTGCTTTCTGTGCAACCGTCGGGCCATTTCCGCGCTTAGGCATTCGGGAGATACTCTCCAAATATCGTAACTACAAGGTACGGTTGTCCATTCTTCTGGTGGATATGTGGATTACTACAGTTTTGTCGACGAGGAGCAAGCCGGTCGGGTATCAATACCTTCACCATTCAAAGATAAGTCAAGTGACCCACCGGCCCTCCGGCCTTTGGTTCCCCTGACCCAAGCGTTCCCTCGAGATTTATTGGTGATTTGTTCCTTGCGTTAGAGAGCCTTCACGGTAGGTGGATATAAGAGCGCCATCGCCGAGGTGGATTTTCGGTCAAAAGAGCCACTTCGCGCAGCCTAGCCCGTACCGCTCACGGTGAAACGCTCTGGAGAGAGATGTGTCATGACGAAATGCTGTCTCTGCGGTAACTGCCTGTCTCAATGGTTCTTTCTATGATTCGAATCGGATTGTACTCCGGCGACGCCAAACTACAGCTGCTTCTCTCCTCTGCATTGGGAGAAGGGTACGAAGTAGCCATTCATTCCACCGAGAACGGAATCAACCGCGCCTATTCTTCCGGATACAGCGATGTGGTGATTCTCGATCTCGACTCGAACGACGCTGCCCTCGATGAGCGGATTGCGTCCTCCCGGCAGCTTGTCGCGGCGCAGGTTCCGTCTCTGGTCATGGCGGACGACGGTCTTCGTCCGACAGCGGTCGAACTGGTGCGGCTGGGCGCATACGGCTATTGCCGCAAGCCTCCATCCATTCGCGACCTGAAGGCGATGCTTCGCCGCGCCTATGAGAATTCCGCGCTCAAGCGCAAGCTGCAGACGGTACAGGAACAGCTCGAGGCAGTCACCCGCTGCGACCGCATGATCGGTTCCAGCCCGCAGATGCGGCAGGTCTATGACCTGGTGCGCCGCGTCGCCGATCTGAGCGCCCCGGTACTGGTGACCGGTGAAAGCGGCACCGGCAAAGAGCTGATTGCCGGCGCCATTCATAACCTTGGCAGCCGTTCGGGCAGGCCCTACGTCGCCGTGAGCTGCGGCGCCATTCCCGAAACCCTGATTGAAGCCGAGCTCTTCGGCCACGAAAAGGGCGCATACACGGGATCCACCGCCGCCCGCGAAGGCTATCTGGAGCGCGCCGGTGACGGCACTCTCTTTCTGGACGAGATCGGCGAACTCAGTCTGAGCACGCAGGTGAAGCTTCTGCGCGTGCTCCAGCAGCGTGAGTTCAGCCGGCTCGGCAGCACGCGCATCGTGCCGCTGCGGGCCCGCATTGTCTTCGCCACGCACCGCGATCTC
Source organism: Acidobacteriaceae bacterium (assembly GCA_035642955.1). Classification (GTDB taxonomy): domain Bacteria; phylum Acidobacteriota; class Terriglobia; order Terriglobales; family Acidobacteriaceae; genus KBS-83. The sequence continues at coordinate 55 of DASQRJ010000302.1, read as the reverse complement.
GCCGAGATGGTGGCCCAGGGGCAGTTCCGGCAGGATCTCTTCTACCGTATCAATG
>DASQRJ010000301.1:0-3259 GCA_035642955.1 Acidobacteriaceae bacterium | reverse complement strand
CCAAACCCCAGCCATTGCTGAGAAGACGATGGCTTCCTTTGTGGTCGGGAAATTGATAGCCGAAGATCCAGGTAAAGCGGTTGCGAACATCGAAGTTTGAGTTGGCGTATTCGAGGTTTGGCTGCGTGCTGTCATTGGGCTGAGAGGCATTGGGCACGAAGTCCTCGCTGTCGCTGGCAGTGTCCAATGAATGTGACCAGGAGTAATTCACAATGCTGGTGATGCCGTGGAGCTCGCTGATACGCAGGCTGGCCTGGAGCGCATTGTAGCTGGACTTGGCCGATGCCTCTTCCTGGTTGATGTAGAAGGCGCCATAGGGATTGTTGCCATACGTCCTGCTGGCGGAGTTGTAGGTTGGGATGCAGCCGGGGCCGCCGTTGGGATAGCAGGGCAGCGTGGCCATGGTTGTGGGGTCGGTGTAGGTATTGGACTGCGCAAAGGCGATATCCGTAGCCGTGATGGTGGCTTGATTCGGCTGGTTGATATCCCGGAAGCGAAGCAGGTGACGCCCGACCGAGCCGACGTAGCCGACCTGCAGGAGAGCGCGCGGGGAGAGCTGCTGCTGCAGGTTCAGGTTGTAGTTCATCATGTACGGCGTGGGACTGTGACGGTCTACGGAGAAGATGTCCCCCGCAGCGGTGGTGGACGGTGCATTGAAGATGGGCTGACCAGCCTGCAGCGGACCGCCGACAGCGGATACGGAGAAGATGGGGGCGGGACCAACCGGGTTGTAGGCAGGTCCGGGATCGAAAGAGCTGTTGTATGGCAGGTGGGAGAGGAAGACGTCCTGCGAAAAGGAATCGAAGAAGAGACCGAAGCCGCCGCGAACGACGGTCTGGCCTTTGCCCAGCGGATCCCACGAGGCGCTGGCACGGGGCGCGAAGTTCTTGTAGTTCGGTTCATAGAGATGATCGAGTCCCGGCTGACCTACCTGCGTGAGGGTAAGCGTCGCGCCGACGGGATCGAGCGACGTCACGTTGCTGAGCAGGTTGTTCTTCTCGTGGAATATGCCGAAGTAATCCCAGCGCAGGCCGTAGTTGAGTGTGAGGTGAGGCAGGACGCGATAGCTATCCTGGACATAGACGCCGTGGCTGTTCTGATAGCTGTGACGGCGCGAGTCGCCGAGGGACTGGCTGCCTGAAGCGACGTTGCCGTCGAGGAAGTCGGCGAGGGAGGCGAAGGTGAGTCTGCCCCGGTAATTGGTGCCCAGAAACTGGGTAATACTGGTACGCCGGAACTCATAGCCGAACTTGATGGAATGTTTGCCGAGTGTCCAGGAATAGTTGTCGAGAGCCTGCCAGTTCGTGTCATAACGCTGGCGTGGATCGGACCTGCTGGCGCCAAGCGACGCGTAGCCGGTGACGGCGATGAAGGGAAGGCCCTGATCGGCAAAACCACTGCCTGTTGCAAGGCCGATGGAGCTGGGCTGGAAGCTGCGGTCCTGCGGGAAAAAGCCTTCCGCGAAGCGGTTCCAACCCATGCGCAGTTCGTTCACTTTCGTAGGGCTGAGGACGGAGACATAAGAGATAGAGACGAGCTGGACGCGGGTGGGCGTGAAGGTATTGAAGCCGGGCAGCACGTCGCCACCGGAGAGGGCGAGCGGAAAGCTTTGCGTGCTATCGCCATAAAAGTAACGGCCAGTGAGGAGGTTCCCAGAGTTGAAGTTGTGATCTACCTTCGCGATCAAGCTGGTGATGTTGTTGCTCGATGGTGCGACCACGTCCGCGTTGGGGCAGGAGGTGGCTCCGGCAATGTTCGGAACGGGCCATGGATTCCGCTTCAGCAACGAGATGATGACCGGGTTCGTGGCGGTCGCCAAGACGGCAGGATCGGGTACGCAGGCCTGGCTGACGGTGCCAACGCTCTCCCGCTGGCCTTCGTAGTCGAAAAAGAAGAAAGTCTTGTCGCGAACGACTGGACCACCGATGGATGCGCCAAACTGATTGTTGTGGAAGGGAGCCTGCGGCTGGCCAACGGGATTAAAGTAGTTGCGAGCGTCGAAGGCGTTGTTGCGGAAGTACTCAGCGCCCGTTCCGTGGAAGGCATTGGTGCCGCTTTTGGTGACGATATTGATGATGCCGCCCGCACTGCGCCCGTATTCAGGCTCAAAGTTCGAGAGGACGCTGAGTTCAGAGACGGCGTCGATCGGCAGGATAGTAGCAGGAGCGCCAAAGACGCCTGGCTCGTTGACCGCAGGATCGTTGCGGAAGCCATCGTTCATGTCCGTGCCGTCCAACAGGAAATTATTGGATCGGCCGCGGGCGCCATTGACGGAGAAGGGGCCGAAAGAGCCGGGTGAATCGCTGATCTGATCGGGGGAGCCGGTCACGCCCGGGGTGAGATAGATAAGTTTGGTGTAGTCGCGGCCGTTGACGGGAAGATTCTTGATGTCGCTGTTAGTGAGGGTGGCGCCGAGAGTGTCCGACGTTGTCTCTACCTGCAAGGGCTCGGCGGTCACCGTCACAGATTGGCTTAGATCTCCGGCCTGCAGCACGACGCTGACCGTCGCCTGTCCACCGACGGTGATGTTGACCCCCTCCGTGAGGAAAGCATTGAAGCCCGGATGGTTGACCTTGACGCTGTAGCGGCCACTGGGAAGCTCAGGGGCGGTAAACTCTCCTTCCGCATTGGTCTGTACGGTACGCGCGATGCCAGTATCCATGTTGGTGACGATGACATCGGCACCGGGCACGACCGCGCCCTTCGAGTCGGAGACCGTACCCAATAGCGTTCCGCGGAAGGTCTGTGCCGTAAGCGTTGTTGCAGAGAGGATAAGACCAAAGAAGAGAACGGTGGATAGAAAGGAACGCATGCACTGGACCCCCGTGAGGCTTGCTAGCTTCTGCCTGCTCAACAGTGCTGTTGTGCAGGGTAAATGTGACAATTGCCGGGGACACATCCTGATAATGCGTGAGTGGTGACCCTGGGCACCGGGCCGAGCGGTTATAAACTGTATTCCGCTGTGACAAAGCCGCATTTGTGCAAGCCAGCGTATCCCTTGTGGTCAAAGAGTCTCCTGTCAGGTAGGTCTACTTTAGCGGCGCCGCGATTCTACCGTAGCCCCGACAGAAGTCGCTAGGCCAAATTTGGCCACCGGCCAAGGTGAGGTTCCTGAACGGCCATCCTGTGCCTGCTAAAGAGGCGAATTGATCGTGTAGAGAAGCGCAGCACGTCCGAGGCAGTTGATTCGCGCGTCCCCAGAAGAGCGGGCGCGGAGGCCTGGTGAAACGCGCGGTATGGAATCCCCCTCAGGAGAACA
>DASQRJ010000300.1:0-5577 GCA_035642955.1 Acidobacteriaceae bacterium | reverse complement strand
GGGCGACATTCTCTCTGTGGCCTATCTCTCGCACGGCGATACGCGCCACGTCATGCTGCTGCCGGGTTCAGTGGCAGAGTGCTTCGACATGAGTATCGCAGCCTTCGATCTGACGGAGCAGCTGCAGACGCCGATTTTCGTGCTCTCCGACCTCGACCTCGGCATGAACAACTGGATGACCGAGCCTTTCACCTATCCAGAAAAGCCGATGCAGCGCGGCAAAGTACTGAGCGCCGAAGATCTGACGCGCCTGGGCGGCTTCGCTCGTTACAAAGACGTCGACGGCGATGGGGTTGGCTACCGCACGCTGCCGGGCACGGATCATCCTCAGGCAGCCTTCTTTACCCGCGGAAGCGGCCACAACGAGCGAGCTCTCTATACCGAGCGTCCGGACGAATATCAGCAGGTGATGGAGCGGCTGGCCCGCAAGTTCGAGACCGCGCGCAAAATGGTGCCAACGCCGGTCATCGTCGCGAACGGTACCTCGAAGATCGGGCTCATCGCTTACGGCACTACGGACTTCGCCGTCACCGAGAGCCGCGAGCAACTCAAAGCCGAGTACAAGGTCGAAACAGACTACCTGCGAATTCGCGCATATCCGTTCACCCGCGAGATCCACGAGTTTGTCGCCGCCCACGACCGCATTTATGTCATTGAGCAGAATCGCGATGCACAGATGCTGAGCCTGCTCAAACTCGATCTGCCGCCAGAGGACGCAACCAAACTGCGCAGTGTGCGGCACTACAACGGCCTGCCGATCGATGCGCGCAGCGTGACCGACGAACTGGTCATGCAGGAAGGAATCTAACCCATGGCGACCACCCCTGCTACACCGGCACCGAGGCCTGCTCCGAAGGTCAACCGCATCGGCCTGCCCATCATTGAATATCGTGGCGGCAAGACGAATCTGTGCGCCGGCTGCGGCCACAATGCCATCTCGGAGCGCATCATCGATGCCTTCTACGAGATGGGGCTGCAGCCCGAGCGTGTGATGAAGCTTTCCGGGATCGGCTGCTCGTCGAAGAGCCCAGCGTTTTTCATGAGCCGCTCCTTTGGCTTCAACAGCGTGCACGGCCGCATGCCCGCCGTCGCCACCGGCGCCTTGCTTGGCAATCACACCATGAAGGCGATCGGCGTCTCCGGTGACGGAGATACCGTCTCGATTGGCATGGGGCAGTTCGTCCACCTGCTGCGGCGCAATCTGCCGATGATCTACATCATCGAGAACAATGGCGTGTACGGATTGACCAAGGGCCAGTTCTCCGCCACCGCAGATATAGGCTCGAAGCTGAAGACCGGCGTCATCAATGACCTCCCGCCGATCGATACCTGCACCCTGGCCATCGAACTTGGCGCGACATTCATCGGGCGGTCCTTTTCCGGTGACAAGAAGCAATTGCTGGCGATGATGAAAGCGGCTATCTCACACAAGGGAGCAGTACTGCTGGACGTGATTTCGCCCTGCGTCACCTTCAACGACCATGAGGGCTCGACCAAGAGCTACAAATATATGCAGGAGCACGAAGAGGCGATCACTGAGGTTGGCTTCGTGCCGCACTTCGAAGACATCGCCGTGGATTATGACGCTGGATCGACCTACGACGTCGAGATGCACGACGGCTCGCACCTGCGGTTGCGCAAACTGCATGAGGATTACAACCCGACGGATCGCATTCACGCAGTGCAGGCGCTGATGGAAGCCCAGCGCAAGGGCGAGGTGCTCACGGGTATCTTTTATGTCGATACGCAGAAGCCAAGCTTTACCGACTTGCTCAATCTGGTCGATGAGCCCTTGGGCACGCTCCCTGAATCTCGCGTGCGGCCGCCCAAGTCCGTTCTGGACGATGTGATGCAGCGGCTGCGTTAGAGACAGCGCGAAATCAGGGCCGGAATCCGGATCGTACCGTCTCGACCTTCGCGCGGATGACTTGCCTGCCCCATGTGCCGTGAATCCTTGTATTCTCGAAGGGTTCGGGCCCCTTCATCTTCGTGTTCACATGCTCAATCATCGCAGAATTGCCGTCGTGCTTCCGGCCTACAACGCCGCGAAGACCATTCAACGAACCGTGGACGAGATTCCATTGGAGATAGTGGACGACATCATCCTGACCGACGATGCGAGTTCGGATAACACATCGGAGCTCGCACGCAAATTGGGTCTTCACGTCATCCGGCACGATAAGAACCGGGGCTATGGCGCCAATCAGAAGACGTGCTACGAAGCAGCGCTCGCCAGAGGGGCGGACATCATCGTCATGCTGCATCCCGATTACCAGTACACACCCCTGCTGGTCACGGCGATGGCTTCGATGATTGCCTATGACCAGTACGATTGCGTGCTGGCCTCGCGGATCCTGGGGAACGGCGCCCTCAAGGGCGGTATGCCGCTTTACAAGTACATATCCAATCGGTTCCTGACGCTGGTACAAAATCTGCTGATCGGGCAGAAACTATCCGAATACCATACCGGCTATCGCGCCTGGAGCCGCGCGGTGATCGAGCGGCTGCCGCTACTGAGTTGTTCGGACGACTTTGTTTTTGACAACCAGATCATCGTGCAAGCGGTCTTTTTCGGATTCCGCATCGGCGAAATCTCCTGCCCGACCAAATATTTTGACGAGGCATCTTCCATCAACTTCAAACGCAGCATTGTGTATGGAATTGGCGTACTGAAAACGGCGCTTCAGTTTCGTTTGAAGAGATGGAAGCTTGCGAACCCGGCGTTTCTGGAAGACAGGGACACATGCCGGCTGCCGCACGCAAGCTGCTCCCCTTCGTAGAAGGAATGGCTGCGGGGAAACGACGCTCTGCATGCGGTTGAACGGTGTGTAGTTGTTGCCCAGGCCGCATCAACTGCCAGGTTCGCCGGAGTGTTCCTCTCTTGCGCCCGGTTCCGGAAAGTCACTGTCGTTGTCTTTTACATCAGAGTCCGAAGTACGGTGGCCAAGCTGGCCGGTAATGGATGGCTTGCTCGTGGTGGCCCGGGGAGACTCTTCTTCGACGACACCCTTGTGTGCGTCGCTATCCAGATGTTTTGTCATTGCTCGGATGGGATGATATGCCGCCGCATGCCGTTGTATTCGTGGGGGTTTACCGTCACCGGTAGGCAGTAGGCTTGGGGCTGATGCGAATGCCCATGCCGTTCAGCGTGCTGCGCGCCTCGGCCGCTTCGGGCGTCTGCGGATAGCGCTGGATAAGCGAGCGCAGCTCCTGTGCGCCCGCTTCCCGCTGTTGCGATTGCAGCAGAGATTCACCCTTGCGCAATTGGGCGGCGGGCGCCTTCGGGTTGCCGGCGAACTGTTCCAGCACCACGTCGTATTGCTTTACGGCCTGGGAGTACTTGCCCTGACGGAAAGCGATTTCGCCCATGTAGAAATGCGCATTCCCGGCCATGTCATCATGCGGGTAATACTTGATCACGTCGCTGAACTCAGAGTTCGAGAGCTCATATTTGGCGGAGTTGTAATCGCGGAGCGCGGCCTGGTAGGTCTGTTGCAACGGAGGGGCCGGGTTGCCCCCGCCATCGTTTGCGGGTGGCTGCGACGGGGCAAGATTTGGCGGATTCTCGGCCGTGCCGGGCCCGGTGGGCGGCGGGGCCGCCGGCTGCGTTGGACCGGTCGTGGACGGGTTCTGCACATTCTGTAACTGTGCCTGCATGGACTGCAGGGTCGCGTCCAGCTTGCCGATCCGGGTCTTCAATTCATCCACGGAGTCGTTGAGCGCCTGCATCTGCCCGGATAACTGCTGATTCTCGTTCTGTGAGGACAGGGCCTGCTGCATTGCGCCTACCTGAGTCGTCATGCGAGTGATGCTGTCGGCATTCTGCTGCACCAGGTGGAGCAGAACGCCCATGCGCTCATCGTTGGACTGCTTCATCTGCGAGATCATGTCCTGGAGCTGAGAAACCTGGGTCTGCAACTCGATGATTTCCTTGGCTACCGCATGCGCGCGCGGTGGAAGGGCAGTGATGGAAAGCAGAAGGATAGCGGCGGCGGGAAGAAGCGATGTACGCATGTGAAGCCTCGAAAGTGCCTTGAACTTTCGTTCATTTTAGACGCTTTGCGGCAAGGAAAGGGGCAGCGCGACCGGCTTGGTCACGCTGCTCCTTAATTACTTTGGCACGAGGACTGTTTTGGTACTAGCGGCGTTACCGGTCGACAGAGAATCCTGCACGCCGGTTTTGCTGGTAGCACTGTTCGTTGGCCTCGGTGCAGAACTGCTTCTCTTTTCCATACGACACAGTGCGGATACGATCCGGGTTAACCCCGGCGGATACCAGCGCCTGCTTCGCGGCGTTCGCGCGATTCTCGCCCAGAGCCAAGTTGTATTCCGTCGATCCACGCGCGTCGCAATAGCCGCCAATTACAATCTTCAGCTTCGGATGAGAGGCCAGAAACCCGGCATCCTTCGACACCACAGTCTGCGATTGCGAATTGATATCGTAGCTGTCGTAATCGAAGAAGATATCGGTCACGTTGGTGTGGAAGGTCGCATCATCGACAGTTTCGCCGCTGAGGTCGCCGGTGGACGATGCGCCACCCACGGTGACGTGGGCAGTCGCGTCCGTGGAGCCGCCCAGGCCGCGCGCGACCAGGTGATAGTCGGTCGTGGCCGTCGGCGAGACGGTCTGCGTACCCACCGAGGGTACGGCGCCGATGCCGTCGATCGAGACGTCGGTCGCATCGGAGGTCTTCCAGGAGAGGATGACCTTGTCACCGGGATTGATGTTGTCCGGCGTCGCGGTAATGGTGGCCGTCGGCGCGGCGCCAGTTTCAGCGGCGGGCGGCGGAGGAGGAGGCGGCGGAGCGTGCTTCTTACCGCACCCGGCAAATGCTGCAATCATAAGGACAGCCAGGCAGGAAGCCGAACGTCGGCGGATACTCCAGGTACGAACAGGAAGCGGATTCACGGTCTCTTCTCCTCAATCAAAAACTGTAGCGCGGTTGAATCAAAATGGCCGCGGAAATTCAAAAAAGTATCCATCTGGCAACGGTGCAAGCAATTGCAGGCAATCAGTTTATTCAGGGTATACAGGTGCACACATTGTCCCACGCGTTTATTTCCAACTCCAGTCCGGCTCGGTGTTGTTGCCGTCATGGGTCAGTGCGTGCTGCTGCGTTCCGTCGGCCAACATCGACCATATCTCGGAATGACTTCCATTTTCTCGCTGAAAGACGATATGCCGGCCATCCGGCGCCCATGAGGGAAAGTCATTGCGACCGACATCGTGCGTGAGTTGAACCCAACGCTTGCTGGCGATATCCATCACGTAGATGTCCTGATTGCCTGGGGCTCCCGGACCGTACTTGCGATCCCAGGCGAAGACGAGAAACTGTCCGTTGGGTGACCAGGAGGGCGAGCTGGCGTAGCCGCCATCGGTAAGCCGCTGCACATTCGCGCCATCCGACTCCATGGTGTAGATCTGGGGCAGGCCAGTACGTCCGCTGACCCAGGCGATCTGGTTGTTGGTCTTGGGGTTCCAGCAGGGCGAAACGTCCGGCCCGCGGAAGGTGGTTGCACGATGGGCGGCGCCGCCATTCGCGTCGGAGACCCAGATCTCGGGATCGCCCGATCTGT
>DASQRJ010000299.1:0-7840 GCA_035642955.1 Acidobacteriaceae bacterium | reverse complement strand
GCCCTTGGAGAAGTTGAAGGTGAGCTTGGTGCCATGCGCAATGCCCGCGCCCGGCCGCACCGGAAAATAGGCCAGGCCCACGCGCGGCTGCCCCACCGTCCCATAGAGCTGATTCTTTTCAATATCGCCGCTGAGGGTGTAAAAGAGCCGGTTCTTGAAGTCGCCGGCAAACTGCCCGATGTAGTGGTAGTTGGTGCGCTCTAGCTGCTCCGCAAGAAAGAATGATGGGTTGTTATAACTCCCGCGCTCATCCGTATAGCGAAAACCCAGCAGTCCGGTGAGGTGCGGCGTAAACCGGTAATCGCTCTGGAAGTACAGCTGGTCGCGATCGTTGGCCGAGTCGCTGGAATTGGGATAGACGCCGAAATCGGACACGCCGAAGTTCAGCAGCACCTGGCCGGTGGCGTTATATCCATTCGCGCCGCGTATCGTCACCGGCAGCCCATAGTAGTTGGTGAATGCGTCCGGCGTACCGCCGCCAAAGGTAATGGGAACGCCCGCCGGATACCACTGCGCGGTCTGCTCCCGCTTGCGCGTCAGCCCGTACTGCACCAGGTTGTGCCAGGACTCGGTGGTCTGGTTCTCGATCGTGCCGGAAAGATAGATGTTCTGGTCGCTCTGTTTGCCGTCATTCGTCAGCGCGGTAAAGTTATACGCGCCCGGCAGGCCCACCGCCGCATTCGCATTGCGCGCAGTCACGCGCAGCGACGTTGTTCCGCTCAGGGCGTATCCCAGATTCGCCGTTTCGGTATTCAGGTGGTATTCGTCCTGCGGCAGCGCATTGGAAGAACGCAGCGCATCGAAGCCGCCGTAGTAATCCAGCTTGCGCCACGTGCCGCCTGCCTGCACCGCGTTGCGATAGGTGTGGAAGTTCCCCGCATCGCCCTCATACAGCAGCGAAGGAAACGAGGTTGTACCTCGCGGCGTCTCCAGATCCACCACGCCTGCTGCCGCGTCCGAGCCATAGAGCGTGCTGTTCGCGCCGCGATAGATTTCGAAGCTCTTGATGCCCGTCGTCGCGAGCGTGCTGTAGTCGAAGACGCCGCCGATATTTTCGATCGGCACGCCATCCAGCACCACCCGGTTCGCCGCCGAATTGCCGCCGCGCACAAAGAGCGATGTCAGGCCCCCGTACATCCCCTGCTGCACCAGAAAGACTCCGGGCGCTTGCCGCAGTGCGTCGGTGAGGATCGCACGATTGCGAAAATCCGGCTGCGGCACTACCGTGATCGCGCCGCTCACCTGTGCCTGCGGCGTCGGCGTGCCGGTCGCTGTCACCACGACGTGCTGGTTGATGCGCGCGGGCTCCAGCACTACGTTCTGCATATGCGAAGTCAGGACTCCGGCATAGAAGTCTGGCGTCGACACCTCGCGGAAGGTCTGGCTGACGATCACAACATAGAAATGGCCAGACTGGCCGGTGCGTATAGAGTAAGAACCGTCCGCAGTGCTGAGGGTGGTGCCGACAATTTTGCCGCCGGCAATCAGCGCAAGTTGCGCACCGGCAACCGGCGCCCCCAGCGGATCGGTCACGCGGCCATGCACCTCAGCCGCAAAGACCGGCAAAATCCCGGCAGCCATCAGCAGAAAGACGGAACAAGTTCGGCGCAAGCCGCGGCGTATGCGTACGGACATCAGGGTTCTCCTCCGTTCCCCTCGGAACGCGGTTCGTACAACGCACGCTGGGACCGGTCTCCTGACTCGCGCGCTGGCCAAAGCCTCCTGCCTGTCCCCTTCCCGGATCTGAAAACCCAGTGGGTGGTTCATGGCATTCAGGCGCTACCGCTTCACCTATTCGTTGACGGCGGAGCAGCAGCAAACGCGCATACAGTTGCGGGGCAGTGGCGGCATTTCACCGCCTTCCCGTACATCCCAGGTGTCTCTTAAGAGTCGTTGCGAGCGACAAAACGTGCTCGCGGTGGTGAGCATTTCGGTATTGATGTAGACCCGTCCAGTGTTAGCTCTCGCGGCCACAGCAGTACCGAAAACACTCTAAGTGCTGTCCCCGAGTGTATACCGCAGCGGGGTCGCAGGCCCGCGCACTCTTTCGTCACCCGGCAAGCTGTGCGGCAATCGACTTGGTGAGCGGTGTCTCAACATCGCCGGTATGGAGCGTCGTTACCGTCTCGATCAGCGCCAGCCCGCACTCCTCTTCGGCGACCGGATTGTGGAGCTTGCCCCGGGGCACAACATAGAAGTCGCCCGGACCCAGCCTCACCTCACCATCCTCGAACTGCAGGACCAGCTTCCCGTAGACCACCAGGAACATCTCATCTTCCTTCTCGTGCTTGTGCCAGGTGAATTCGCCCTTCAGCTTGGCCACCTTGATGTATTGATCGTTGACCTGGCCTACCACACGCGGAGACCAGTAATCCTTCACATCCTCCAGTGCCCGCCCCAGATTGATCGCGTCCATCGGCTGTCTCCTTGGTTGCTTCGCCGCCGCAACTCGTCCTGACTCTTCATCCATCCGGCGATGTTCTTCCCATGATTGCCCCTTTTCATCCAGCCGCAAAGCTCGTAAGCTTCTTGTCACTCCACCATGAGCTCCGCGACCCGCACCGTATCCGCGCCCGATTCGCTCACCTCCTCCGGTTTGTCCTCCAAACGCTATCTCGCCGTCGACCTGCTGCGCGGCCTCACCATCGCCTTCATGATCCTGGTGAACGACAACGGCAGCAACCGGGCCTTCTCCGCCCTGAAGCACGCGGAATGGAATGGCTTCACTCCTACGGACCTGGTCTTTCCCACCTTCCTTTTCCTGGTTGGGGTATCCATCGTCCTTTCCACCGAGTCGCGTCTGGCCCGCGGCGTCACCCGGGCCTCGCTCTTCGCCCACACCGTGCGCCGCGCCATCATCATCTACCTGCTCGGCCTGGTGGTGAACAGCGCCCCGTTCTTCCGCCTCTCCACCATGCGCTACTACGGCGTGCTCCCGCGCATCGCGCTCTGCTATCTCATCGTCGCTTCGCTCTATATCTGGATTCGCCGGCCGGCAGCCTCTCCCGCAGGTGAGCCGACCGTGTGGGACAAGGTCGGCCTGCTCGTCGCCTGTCTTGTCGGCTATTGGATCCTGATGCGCTTCGTGCCTGTACCCGGCTTCGGTTTGCCCGGCCGCGATGTTCCGCTCCTGGATCATGATGGCAACCTCGTCGCCTGGCTCGATCGCCAGATCTTCTCCGCCAAGCACCTGTATGAAGGCACGCGCGATCCGGAGGGACTGATCTCCACCATCCCGGCCCTTGGCACCACGCTCATCGGCGTGCTTACCGGTCTGTTCCTGCGCTCTTCCACGCGATCCGACTCGCACAAGGCGCTCGGCCTCGCAGTCGCTGGAGTCAGCGGCCTCATCCTTGGCCAGCTCTGGAATCCCTGGTTCCCCATCAACAAGAAGCTCTGGACGTCGAGTTATGTCTTCTACGCCGCCGGCTGGTCGCTGCTCATCCTCGCTGCCTTCTGGTTCCTGGTGCAGGTACGCAAATACACGCGCGGCACCTGGCCGCTGCTGGTCTTCGGCACCAACGCGATTGCGGCCTATGTACTTTCTGAGGTAATGTCAGCCTGCCTGGAAAACGTCCACGTTGGAGCGCACAGCAATGTGCCGCATTGGACAGCCCAACACATCGCCGCGCTCATGCCCTCCTACCCGGCGCTGGGTTCGCTCGCCTACTCCTTGCTCTATGTGCTGGTGTGCTGGCTCATCGTGCTGCCGCTCTATCGCAAAAAGATCTTCATCAAGATTTGAGAGTGCGACGTAGATTCTCCGGTCTGCTGCTCGCGATCCTGCCGCTTCCCTGCTCAACCGCGCAGGCCTCGCCGCCCGGTGAATGCTTCGGCGGCATGTCTTCGTCGAATCAAGCAGTCAGGTGAGATCCGGCGCTCGTCCCGTTCGATCCATTGGTCCAGTTAGATCCATTGGATCCAATGGATCCATTCGCCCAATTGGCCCAGTGCACCCGGCGCCCCGCCTTTTGCAGATAAGCGGCACGCGCCTTCAATAGATCGGTGAGATGTTTCCCTTCGAGCGTTGCGCCGCCGCCCAGTTGCCGCACCACCAGGCATATCTGCGCGAAATGCTCCACCGTCTCCATCTTCATCAGGGCATCCATTACGGAGTCGCCATAGGTCACGACGCCATGGTTCGCCAGCAGGACGGCATCGTGATGTTGCAGGTATGGCGCCAGTGTCTGGCCCACCTCGCATGTACCGGTGGTGGCATAGGGCGCCAACGGAATCGTACCCAGCGTCATCACCACCTCCGAGCAGAGCGGCTGGTCCAGCGCGAGACCACTCGATGCGAAGCCGGTTGCGAACACCGGGTGCGCGTGGACCACGGCCTCCACGTCGGGCCGCGCCTTGTAGATCGCCAGATGCATGTCGATCTCGCTGGTCACGTGCCGTGTCCCCGCCAGTTGGTGGCCTTCCATGTCCACCACCACCAGGTCCTCCGGCCCCACCACGCGCTTGGAGCAGCCGGTCGGCGTCGCCAGCACGCGGCCCCCATCCAGGCGCACGGAAACATTGCCCGATGTGCCAGGCGCAAAACCGAGCGTGTGCAGGTCTCCGCTGCAGGCGGCAAGTTCTTCCCGCAGCTTTGACTCGCAGCGAGCCGAATGCGTATGGGCCGCGGTCTCGCAAACCATCGTTGTGCGCGTCTCCGGCATGTGGGTCAAGGGCATCTCGGTCATCGTAGCCTCGGGCCTCATAAAATGGTAAACGGCTGCGCTTCGGTTCGTGGCTCGGGGACGCGCTGCGTCAGCGAACGCCACCGCCGGCCAATGCTATCGGATGCCTTAAACAGATGCCCGGCTGTCAGCGCGCCCGCCACGCGATGATGTCCCACCGCCGCCAGCCCAAGGCTGGCGATGCAACCGCATTGCGCGCAGTCCGGATCGCCGCCAAACTGGCACGGCGTCACCTTGGTCTTCAGATCGGCCGAGATGGTGTGGGTGGTCCGCGCGAAGACACATTCCCCCGGATTCTTCGGTGGGTTGGCGATCTCGCGGATCAAGGACTCGTGCATGTCCAGCGAAGGATATAGCACGCGGAGCCGCAATAGTTCATCCATTACCTCACGCCGCTGCACCGGAGTAAGGATTTCCGGTCCGGTAGCACCCCGCTGCGGAGTAAACAGGCTGAACCAGACCTTCCGGATCTCCGGCTGCGGCGTCCAGAACTTCAGGAATGCCTCCAGATACCCCGGGCGCGAAGCAATATTTCCCGTGATGGTGCAGTGAATCGTCACCCGGCTTCCGGCAATGCTCTTCAGGATGCGTTCATAGGTCGCGGGTTTGCGCCGCTCGTCGTGCTCCGGCTGCAGGCCATCGATGGATACCACTACGTTGAGCCGCTCGAAGCGCGACCACTCCGGGGGGATGCGCCGGAATGCGCTGGTCACCACCTGGGTGTGGATGCCGCGCGCCTCCATTCCGGGCAGGATCTCTTCCAGCTCCCGGTAGCGCACCAGGGGGTCGCCGCCTACCAGCGATATGTGCAGTGGCTGATACTCGTCCGCCAGCGCCAGTACGCGGCGCACCAGCTCCTCGCCGCGGAAGTCGGAGAGTTGGCGAAGCTGCTGCGTACCTCCCAGATGGGCATCGTCGAATGCATAGCATCCCGGGCAGCGCAGTGGACATTCCTTGGTGATTTCGATGGATAGCGACGGGCGGCGCCCGGAAAGAATGCCTCGCCATGCGTGAAGTACTTCGGATGTTTTCATCTTGCCTCTTGCCGGCATCGGTAATTCTAAAGGCCGATGGCGAACCAGTTCGCGTTCTCGAGCAGGAGCTGTGTGACCGGCGTTGCATGAATCCGCATCGGCACGATCGCTTCGTGGGACAGGGAAAGATCAGATCCGCAGCGGACGGGGCATGCGGGAACCGGAAATAGAATCAGCACCATCCAGCCGTGGAGATCGCGATGCGGCGCTCGCGCCTGCCCGTGACGAAGATTTCTGCCGGGCCAGCGCACCCGCTATAGCGTCTCCGCATGAGCCGATCGTAGCGGCAGTCGCAGGCTGCATCATCGGCGGTCGGATCATTCGGCCGCTCATCGACAGCACCACCATGGCCGCGAACAGCAGAGCCGCCAGCAGATTGAACTCCACATCCTGACCGCCGCGCAGAAAATGATCCCAGTTGCACAGGTGTTCGGTCACCGGCATCACTAGGACGAGCACTGTGGTCAGCAGAACCAGAAGGCGCCCCACCGGCCGGGTCCATAGGCCCCAGTCCCTCGTCCATCCCTGATACCGCAGGTTGCAGATGGTTCCCAAATACGCCCTCACATCATTGCCGGCGCCACACCGGCGTCATCAAACCATGCTCAAGCGTGACACACTCGGCATGGCATGTCGAGCCACCCACTGCTGCCCGCCATGATTCTTCTTCAGGATTCTTCCTGTGAGAAAGAACCCTACACCGGGAACATCCGCTCGCGACAGAAGAACGGTAGGAGTGAGTTTGGAAGGACGCGGCTGATCGCCGGTGACACACGAGGTTCATCGGCCTGTCGGAGGCTGGGGCTTCGGCTTGCTCTTGTGCTTGAGATTGAGCGCCACTGCAGCGCGGATGAGATCCTTCAAAGCCGCCTCATCGACCGTGTCGCCTTCGTGGATGTCGATGGCCCGCCGGACGTTCCCGTCGAGGCTGGAGTTGAAGAGACCTGCAGGATCCTCTAACGCAGCTCCCTTGGCAAATGTCATCTTGACGGCGTTCTTGTACGTCTCTCCCGTGCAGACGATGCCGCCGTGGGAAAAGACGGGAGTTCCCCTCCACTTCCACTCTTCGACGATCTCCGGGTCCGCCTGGTGAATGATTCCGCGTACCTTCGCGAGCATCTTCCCGCGCCAGTCCCCAAGCGCCTTGATCTTTTCGTCAATAAACGCAGAGGCAGATGCTACCTCGACAGAACTTTTCATATGCACCTCCAATTCTCGCTCCGCTTGCTGCGCTCGGCATTAACCTGCAACCCGCAGCATCGCCAACGTCGCAGCCTCCCCGCATTTCTACGACATAAACAGCCGGCCGTGCACAGTCAGGCGCTCGCCGGCATAGCCTGCAGACGGCGCCAGAAGAAGTACGAGAGCCCCCAAAGCACGCTGGTGATCGTTGACGGAGCCAAAGCTTGCCAGCCATCGCCCATCGAGAGGTGAGCGATGAGCGCCGAGACGAGGTTGATGGCGAAGCCCGCATACGCCCACTCCTTGGCCACGGCCGGAACCGGCAGCAGCAGTGCGAGCACTCCCAGCACCTTGGCCACGCTGAGCTCGACGTGGAACGCGCGGTTCGAAAAGCCCAGGCGGGCGAAATTCTCGCCGACCCCAGCATTGGCGAGCTCGTAGTAGGCCGTGAAGCTCATCTCGAGGCAGAAGATCGCCGTGGCGATCCAGAAGCCGGCGACAATCCCTTTGGAGGCCTTCATCGTATTGGAGGCTGTCATATTGCGCCCCCGCCGAGCACACGCTCCAGACCGCCGAAGAACTTCTGCCAGCCGTACTTTGCGCCCTGATACGCTACCTGCTGATCGGGACCGAAGCCGGACTGCTCCATGCGAACATGAGTGCCACCATCTGCTGGAGTCAACGTCCAGAGCACCACCCATTGCAGCCCGGATTCGCTTCCTCCAACACCCCAGTTATAGGAGAGGCGTTGCAATGGGACGACGATCAGCACCTCGCAGTCGACAACACCATTCCAGTTCGGCACGGGGTCGGCGCGGAATTGGAACTTCCGTCCCACCACCGGCTGGAAGTCGTTGTTCATCATCCATTGCGCAAGAAGCGGGCTCTCGGTGAGCGCGCGCCACAGCTTTTCCGGCGGGTGTGCGAATACCCTCTCGA
>DASQRJ010000298.1:0-5490 GCA_035642955.1 Acidobacteriaceae bacterium | reverse complement strand
CGGTCGTGGATCCAGCCACCACCCGTAACGTGACCGCTGGCCGGATCGATCCTGTCTCGGGCAGGATCGCGAACCAGACCGGCTCTGTTCGCGATCCCTTCGGATCGTGCGGGCCGAGCCAGTCCGCCTACGATCCCGTCGCCTGCAACCTGAACAATATTCCTGCCGGACGGCTGGACCCCAACGGCATCAAATTGCTGAATCTGTTTCCGGCACCTACAAACGGGAATTTCACCAATAACTACACCAACAGCCCTGCCCTCTATGAACACAGGAATGCCTTCGATGTTCGCGGGGATGTCAACCCATCCTCAAGCGATCAGTTGTTCGTTCGTTTCAGCTACGTGGACGACCCGCAATTCATTCCCAGTATCTTCGGCGGCATAGCGGACGGCGGCGCCTTCCAGCAGGGTCTCCAAACAGCGAAATCCGATCAGGCCGTGCTCGGATATACCCATGTCTTCACCCCAAGCACTATCAATGTGGTGCGCGCCGGATTCAACCACCTTCACACCACTCGCTTCGGGCCCAATGGCAATACCGCCGGCATCCCTGCTCAGTTCGGGATTCAAGGAATACCTCAGGCCTCCGAGAATGGCGGACTTCCGTTGATCTCGATCCAGGGCCTCAACGGTTTGGGCAGCAATGATTTTCTTCCCTCCGATGAAGTCAGCCAGACGCTCCAGGTCACCGACGACTTCACCAAGATCTACGGCAAGAACAGCTTCAAAATGGGTATGGAGTACCAGTCTGTCACCTTCAATACCCTGCAGCCCGCGTACGCGCGCGGTGAATTCGATTTCAACGGGCAGTATGACGGCGTCCCGAGCTACACGGGCGACCAGACCGGCCGCGCACAGTTGCTGATAGCTCCAACCAACGCGACCGTTCCAGGCGGAATTAACGGCATCGGTGGCGCTAACGAGATTCACGCCTCCAATATCAGCAAGACCTACGATCAGCGGTCCTACCTGGCGTTCTACTTTCAGGATGACCTTAAGCTGACTCCTCAACTCACCCTCAACCTCGGCCTTCGCTGGGATTACTTCAGTCCTATCTCGGAGGTAAATGGCGGACAGTCCAACTTTGTCCAGTCCGGTCCTCCCAACGGTACGCCGACGTACCTCATCCCGGCGTCAGGCAAAGATAATAGGCAGCTTTCGTCAACCGCGAATAATCCCTCTCTGAATGGTCAAGGCTTTCTGGACCTGCTGGCCAAGGATGGTATCGCGCTTGGATCGACCAACAAGTACGGAAATGCGCTGGTGCAGACCCAGCAAACCAACTTCGCTCCGCGATTCGGCTTCGCCTTTCAGGCCACTCCGAAACTTGTGGCCCGCGGCGGCGTCGGCCTCTACTTCAACGCCTACGAGAACCAGGGGTACGGCCCGAACATCGGCGAGAATTATCCCTTCGTCTATAACTTCGACTACAAAGGCACTACCGACTCCGCTCCGTTCGGCAGCGGCCCCAACCCGTACGGAACCTGCCCCACGGCGGGCGCCGGGGGTAGCGCGCCCATTGGCACCGGACTTACCTGCTCTGCGTTTACTCCTCTGGCGGTCAACGCAGCGGGCCTGAGCCTGCAGGGCCTCCAATTCAATTACCAGACGCCGCGCACTGTCAGCTCCAACCTCTCGCTCCAATATGCGCTGACCAACACCTTATCCGCACAGGCTTCCTACGTCTTCACCGATGGCGGCAACCTTCAGAACGGCATCGGCAACAACAATGTCTCTGAACTTTTACCGCGCAATATCAGCACGACGCCCTACGTGCCATTCCCCGATTTTTCCCAGAACGCCAGTTATCAGAGAAACGTCGGCAGCAGCATCTATAACGGCTTGCAAACCAAGCTGGAACAGCAGTTTTCCAGCGGTTTGAATTTCCTCGTCACCTACACCTGGTCCAAGACGCTCTCCGATGCCGGTGACTTGCTCAACGGCAGTCCGAACGAGAGATTTCGTGCGCCGGAGGTGCCGGGCCTGGGCCCACGCTTCGACTTTGGCTTGGCCGACTTCGATATCCGCAACGTAGTCCATCTCAGCGGCGGATATGAACTTCCGGTCGGCAAAAACAAACAATTTTTCGCCAACTCATCGAAGCTGGTGAATAACGTCATCGGCGGTTGGAGCGTCAACTGGATCGCTACGATCCAGGGCGGACAGCCGGTATACCTCAGTTGTCCCACCACAACAACCTCCGGGACAAACTGCAACGCTTTCCTCGTCCCCGGACAGAGTCAGAAGCTAGGACTGCGTATCGTGCCAACGGCTGGTTCCGTCAACAAGCTCTTCTGGTTTGGAAATCCGAAGGCGTACCAGCAGCCCTGCCCTCTGGGACTCAATCCAGATGGCACCTTCTCTCCAAACCCGGCGCTGGACTCCTCCGGATGCGCACTCGTGAATGACGCCGCCATCCTTGGCGGACGTCCCGGGACCACCACGGGGCCGCCCTTCCGCCGCCTGGACTTCTCTGCATTTAAGGGCGTTCAGGTCAGCGACCGCATCTCCGTGCAATTCCGGGCGGAGTTCTTCAACATCCTCAACCATCCAAATTTCAATGCCCCGAACTTTGGCGGCAACGGTGTCCAGTCGATTGGTGGTTCAGGGGACTTTACGAACGCGGCCTTCGGGCAAATCGGATCCACGCGCGATGCACCATACGATCCACGACAGATTCAATTTGCTCTGAAGGTGTACTACTGACGCTATACTCGTAGCGAAGATGAGCACCCCGGAACCATCTATCCGGGGTGTTTCTCTTTGCGTAGCGAATGCTCACGCGACAATCGCCGAGGTGGGCTTGTGAGCAAGGGATCACCATTCCGGCTCGTCATTCTTTGGTCTCTACTCCTTTGTGCCGGATTCGCCGCAGCCCAGGACGAGCAGAAAAAGATCCTCGATCGTGAATTTCAATCCGCCGTTTCTCAATACAACGCTGGAAATCTGGCCGAAGCCGCCGCCCAGTTGGAGAGACTTCTGCCTCGCGTCCCAAGGAGCTTTGAAGCGCACGAGCTTCTCGGCCTGATCTACGCCGCCCAATCGAAGAACCAGCAGTCCGTAGAACAACTGCAAATCGCTGTGCACCTGAAGCCGGACTCAGCAGCTGCCAGAACGAATCTGGCAACGGGCCTGCTCCGCTCAGGAAAAGCAGGGTTGGCTGAAGATCAATTCCGCAAGGCGCTCGCCCTGGAACCAGATGATTTCCAGGCCAACCACAATCTGGCTGAGTTCTATCTTGAATCCGGAAAGATTCCGCAGGCTATACCGCTTCTCGAAAAAGCGCAGCACATCCATCCTTCCTCCTACGACAACAGCTACAACCTGGCGATGGCCTATTTCCTCACCGGCCGGCTAAATGACGCGAGGCAGATCGTGCAGGGCGTTGCGCAGCAGAAAGACACGAGCGAGCTTCACAATCTGCTGGGAAAAATCGATGAGAAGGATGGAAAGTTCATCGATGCGGCGAATGAACTGGAGACCGCCGTCCGCATGGACCCGAGCGAGGACAACCTGTTCGCGTGGGGAAGCGAACTTCTTCTTCATAGAACATACGAGCCCGCCATTCAGGTCTTCCAACAGGCCACGCAGCATTTCCAGAATTCGCCGCGCCTGTGGATCGGGCTGGGAATGTCGCTTTACTCGCGGGGCAGATACGAGGAATCAATCAAGGCCTTACTGACGGCGGCAGATCTAAATCCCACCGATCCGCGCTGTTATCTGTTTTTATCGAAGGCCTACCTCAGTTCGCCAAATCAGGCAGATGAGGTCATTCAGCGGTTCCGGCATTACGCGGAGCTCGAGCCACAGAACGCGCTGGCGCAGTATTACTACGCCGTCGGTTTGTGGAAGGGAAAACGATCCGAAGCAACCCGCATCGACTATCCGTTGATCGAATCGCTGCTGCAAAAATCGATCGCCCTGGATGGAACTCTGGCGGAAGCCCACTTGCAATTGGGCATCCTCTATGCCGATCAGCACGAGTACGCCAAATCATTTCCGGAGTACACGCGTGCGCTGGAATTGGATCCCAATCTTCCCGACGCTCATTACCGGCTTGGCCAATACTATGTCCACGTCGGGCGCAAGGACCAGGCGCACCAGGAGTTCCAGACCTTTCAGCAACTCCAGGCGCATCATCAAGCCGAGGTCGATAAGGAACGCGCCGCCGTCCAGCAATTCGTATATTCATCCACCTCCGGGTCAACGAAACCCTGACTCCCGCACGGCGGTGACAAGCTGGATGGATGGACCTAAAACCGCTGCAACTGATCTGCAACAGGGTTACGCTAAGGAACAGAAGGATAGCCTCGACACGTGGCTAAGAGCGGTCGCCACATTTGTAACCGCGACGCCGTAACCACCACGCCTTCATCGGAGATTTGCCAGCATGCCCTCCGCGCCATCCAATATCATCCGATATCTCTTCGGTTCGACTCCGGATGCAAAGCAGGGCATGTCGAATCGCCTGATCGCCCGCTGGCTCTTTCTGCGCGCCCTCGGCCTCATCTATTTCTCCGCATTTTTCTCACTCATCTTCCAGATCCGCGGTCTCATCGGCCCGGAGGGCATTCTGCCGGCAGGCGAATACCTTGAGCACATCCGGCGCAGTCTAGGCCCGCTGCGTTTCTGGTACGCGCCCACCATTCTGTGGCTCTCCGCCGGCAACCACATGCTCATGGCGCTCTCCATCGTGGGCATGCTCGCATCGCTGCTCCTCGTTGCCAACATCTGGCCGCGCGCAATGCTGCTCATCTGCTTCCTCGGCTTTCTCTCTTTTGTCGGTGCGGCACAGGACTTCGCAAATTACCAGTCAGACGGCATGCTGCTCGAAGCCGGCTTCATCAGCCTCTTTCTTGCGCCTTGCGGTCTGCTTCCCGGCTGGGGCGCAGCTTCGCCGCCGCCGCGCGCCAGCGTTCTGCTGTTGCTGTGGGAGTGGTTCCGCATCTATTTCGAATCGGGCGCCGTCAAGCTGCTCAGCGGTGACCCGACCTGGCGCAATTTCACCTCGATGGATGAGTATTACCAGAACGGCCCGCTCCCCACTTGGATCGGCTGGTATATCCAGCACCTGCCGGAGTGGTTTCACAAGGCCACAGCCTTCACCACCCTGCTGATGGAACTCGGCCTCGTTTTCATGGCCTTTTTGCCGAGGCGCTGGCGCATCGCATGTTTCTGCATCGTCACCCTGTGGCAAGCTGGCGTCATCCTCACCGCCAACTACACCTTCCTGAACTATCTGGTGCTCGTGCTCGGGGTATTGCTACTCGACGACCGCCTGCTTCGCCGTTTTCTTCCCGCGCGTTTTCGTGACCGCTTTCCGCAACTTCCCGAGCCCACGTCGCTGGAAGACGCAGTCACAAGCGATAGCGAAGCGGAGGTTGAAACGTCCATTACCCGCCCGCGCACCGCCGTTCGCCGTCATCTCGGAGCGCTGCGCCTTGCTGTCACCGCCATCATGCTCACCTGGGTCTTCTATGACACGTCG
>DASQRJ010000297.1:0-4549 GCA_035642955.1 Acidobacteriaceae bacterium | reverse complement strand
GATGCGGGAGCTGCGCGGAATCTTTCCTGCGGGGGACGCAGTGGTGCTGCTGAATGACCGTGTGCACCTGTGCGCTCCAGTGGGAGCGGATGGGGTGCACATCGGGCAGGAGGACATGCTGCCGCAGCTGGCGCGGCAGATTCTTGGACCACATCATGTGCTGGGAGTCTCCACGCACAACGCGAGCCAGTTGAGCGCAGCGATTGCCAGCGGAGCCGCCGACTATCTGGCGATCGGCCCAGTCTTTGCGACCGGTTCGAAGGAGAGTCCCGATCCGGTGGTGGGCCTGGCGGGAGTGAAGGCGGCGCGAGCCTCGACCCGCCTGCCGCTGGTGGCGATTGGCGGCATCACCGGCGGCAATGGCCGCGAGGTCATCGAGGCGGGGGCTGACTCCGTCGCAGTGATTTCGGCGCTCCTGCCGCAGGATGGCCAGGGGATGGCGGAAAGGGTTCGGGACTTTCTCGCCCTTTTAAGATAGAACTGACTGTCAACGCATGATCAGGGAAGGCTGGCCCGCCCTTTTGCTCTCGGCACGCATGACCGCCCGCAGAGGATGATCCCGGTGGGCGGCTCGATCGCGGCCAAGTTGCCCGCGTTTCATCGAAGACAGGCGACACGCGCACGACGATCCACAGATTCCGGAGGCAGATTCTTTTGGCTAGACTTTTTGCAACCAAGCCCCTCTCCATGCTGACCCAGGAGGCGCATGAGGAGGGCGAGCACACGCTGAAACGGTCGCTGGGGCCGGTCAACCTGATCACCCTGGGGATCGGCGCCGTGATCGGCGCGGGCATCTTTGTGCTGACCGGGCAGGCCGCGGCGATTCACGCCGGCCCGGCCATCGCGCTCAGCTTTGTTCTGGCGGGCATCACCTGCGCCTTTGCCGGCCTCTGCTACGCCGAGTTCGCTTCCATCATCCCCATCGCCGGCTCCGCCTACACCTATGGATACGCGACCCTGGGCGAGTTCGTAGCGTGGATCATCGGCTGGGATCTGGTGCTGGAGTACGCCTTTGGCGCGGCGACCGTGGCGTCGGGCTGGTCGGGATATTTCATCTCGCTGCTGGAGCAGCTCCACATCTATCTCTCACCGGGGATGGCGCGGTTTACCACCACCACCGGCACGGTGCTCTACAACCTGAACGGGCGATGGCTGACGAAGGGTGCGGTGTCGATGGCGCTTCCGCCTGGCACCAATGTGTCGCAACTGCCGCATGTCACGGGCGTCTTCAACCTGGTGGCCTTCCTGGCGATCCTGGTCATTACGGCCATTCTGGTGATCGGCATTCAGGAGTCGGCGAACTTCAACACGCTGATCGTGATCGTGAAGCTGGCGTGTGTCGGCATCTTCCTGGTCCTCGGCATCAACTTTCTGATGCATCACCCGGCACTGGCGAAGATGAACTGGCATCCGTTTATTCCGCCCAAGGATGCGGAAGGGAACTTCGGCATCAGCGGTATCGCGGCGGGTGCAGCATCGGTGTTCTTCGCCTATATCGGGTTCGATGCGGTGTCGACGGCGGCGCAGGAGGCGAAGAACCCGCAGCGCGATATGCCGATCGGCATCCTGGGCTCGCTGGTGGTCTGCACCATCCTCTACATCATGGTCTCGCTGACCTTGACCGGACTGGTGAGCTACAAGGCGCTCAACGTAGGCGATCCGGTGGCGGTGGGCATCGATGCGACGGGCGTGGCGTGGGGCAGCCTGCTGGTGAAGATCGGCGCCGTCTTCGGGCTGGCGACAGTGATGCTGGTGATGCTGCTGGGGCAATCGCGCGTCTTCTTCTCCATGTCACGCGATGGCCTGCTGCCCAAGTGGGCAAGCGACATCCATCCCAAGTTCCGCACGCCGTGGATCTCGAACATAGTGGTGGGATCGATCGTGGCGTTTCTGCCTGCGGTACTGCCCATTGACCGGCTCTCAGAGCTGGTGAACATGGGCACGCTGCTCGCGTTCAGTATCGTGAGCGCGGGGGTGTGGATCCTGCGGCGGCGGCATCCGGACCTGGAGCGGCCATTCAAGACGCCGCTGGTGCCGCTGGTGCCGATTCTGGGCATCATCAGCGCCTTCTACCTGATGATTTCGCTGCCGCTGCTGACCTGGATTGTGGTGGGCATCTGGCTGGTGGTGGGGCTGGTGATCTACTTCACCTATTCCACCAGGCACAGCAAGGTGCAAGCGATGCCGGCGCACCAGACGACGGGAAGATAGAGCATTTTCGGGAATACTGTGAACCGCCGAGAGGCATCCGGCGTGGCTTTTCCTTAACGAAAAGCCACCCGAGCGGCCGCTGGACGGTCTACACCTATACCGCAAATGCTCCGTTGGTGGTCGATCCTCAAGCACGATGGCTCGCCCGCGCCGGCGGGCCGTTCTGCCGGGAGGCGAAGTGCGCCTTTGTTACAGCAGATGCAAACGAGGGCCCGTGGTCGGTTAATGCATGAGTACCTGGTAACAGGTTATGTTCCTGAGGCCAAAATCAACAGAACAACATTCACGGACTCCAGCAGACAGTGCCTTCCGGTTCGGCTACACTTTTCCAGCACCGGATTGCTTTGACGCGCAGACGCACCGCGTTCGGGAAGCAGCCGGAGCCGCATCATTGCAGTGCAAACTGGTGTTGCCGCGTTTCGCTTTCGGGGAACGCGGAAGTCGGTAGTACTGATCCTTGACTGATCCAGGACCTTCGCGGTCTTGAGAGAATCCGTCCAGCAGCTCGCGCACCTCGGCTGCAACAGAGCGGAATCAACGGCTTCACGAACTCATTCTTGAGGATGGCTATGGCTTCGAATCGTCTGTTGTCCCGGCTTTGTGTCTTCGCGTCGCTCCTGGCGCTCGGTCTCATCCCCTCAGCTTCGGATGCACAGACGGCGGCGCTCGCCATCCCGCGTGTGCAGGGTCCGGTGAACGAATCGCAGTTGTCCACGTTGCAGAAGAATGTTCTGCCGCTGGCGCAGCCGCGCTTCGACGAAGGAGCGGTGCCAGACGGCACCCCCACGGGTCACATGCTGATGGTGCTGCGGCGCAGCGATGCGCAGCAGAAGGCTCTGGACGAGCTGGTAGCGGCGCAGCAGGATCCGAAGAGCGCGAGCTATCACAAGTGGCTGACCCCGGAGCAATTTGGCGCGCAGTATGGCGTGGCCGACGCAGATGTGCAGGCGGTGACCTCGTATCTGGCGGCGCAGGGCTTTGCGGTCGGGCGCGTCTTCACGAGCAAGATGGCGATCGAGTTTTCCGGAACGACGGGACAGGTGCGTTCCGCGTTTCGCACCGAGATTCACAGCTATGCGATCCAGGGACAGAGCTTCCATGCCAACGTGAGCGCGCCGCAGATTCCGGCCGCGCTGGCCCCGGTGGTGAAAGGCATCACGCTGAACAATTACAAGGCGGTGCAGCAGGCATCCCAGAGGATGTTGCTGGATCGCAAGAGCGGGGTTGCGCATCCGCTCTACACCGACCAGACCAACGCAGTGCTGGCAGTTTCGCCGGGCGACCTGGGGGTCATTTATGACATACCGGCCGCGGCCACCGGCAGTGGCGTCACGGTGGGCGTCATCGGCGACTCGAATATCAATCTGGCCATCCCCGCCAATTACCGGACGTTGTTCGACCTGCCGGCGAGTACGCCGACGGTGATCGTCGATGGCACCGATCCGGGAATCAATGCGGACGCCACGATCGCTTACGGCGAGATCGAGCTGCTGGCAGCGACGGCGCCTCAGGCGAAGGTGAACTTCTATACGGCAGCCACCACCGACCTCGATACCGGTCTGGACTTTGCCGCGATCCGCGCCGTGCAGGACAACGAGGTGCAGGTGCTGGTCTTCGGCTTCGAGGGCTGCGAAGCCAATCTAGGCCCCTCCGTCAATTTCCTCATCGACAATGTCTGGCAGCAGGCTGCAGCGGAGGGCATATCGGTCATCGCAGCGGCAGGCAGCGGCGGCGCGGCAGAGTGTGACGCAGCCGTCAACGGAGCCGCACCGGTAAGCGCGGCGGTGAACGGTCTGGCGGTGAACGGGTATGCGTCGACGCCGTATGACACTGCGGTGGGTGCGAGCGACTTCTATTACGGACCGACCGGTTCGGTAACACTCACCAATCCCGGCGTCCTTGCCAACTACTGGGGTGCGAACGGCGGAACTGCCGGCTTTACCTCGGCGAAGCAGTACATTCCCGAACAGCCATTGAATTCCAGCTATCAGGCGACCAACCAGTTTCCGGCGAACCCGAGCGTGGTGCAGGCGACTGGCGGGGGTGTCAGCACGCTTGGCCTGACGAACGCGGACAACACGCAGTCGGCGTATCCGCAGCCCTCCTATCAAGCGAGCGTGGCCGGTGGTATCTCGACGACCGCCCGCGTGCTGCCGGATGTCTCTTTCTTCGGCGGCAACAACACCAATGTCAGCAGCTATATCCTGTGCATCGATCCTGCGGACTGTGTGGACGGAACGCCAGACTCGGTGCAGTACACGGAGGGCGGCGAATCCTCTCTCGCGGCGTCGGCCTTTGCGGGTGTCGCGGCGCTGGTGGTGCAGGCCCGCGGTGTCCA
>DASQRJ010000296.1:0-8074 GCA_035642955.1 Acidobacteriaceae bacterium | reverse complement strand
TGTAAGGCATATGAGCGATGGTGCCGAGCTGCAGGCTGGCGCGCCGGATCGCCAGCGCGGCCACCCGCTCCGGGTCATGAACCAGCGAGGGAACGGCGACCTTCTGTGCACCGAGGCTTTGACCGAGGCGTACCTGCCATCCGCTGCGCACAATGGTTCCGGCCACGGGCGACTGGGTCACGATGCGCGATTCGGGCACGACAGTACTGTAGAAGTGGTCCTCGATGCTCATCTCCAGCCCGTCGGAGGCGGCTTTGCGCCGCGCATCCGCCTCGCTCATGCCGCGAAAGTCCGGCACCTTCACCTCGGCGCCATGGATGGCGAAGTGCATGGTGGTGAGCGCCGATACCATGGCGACCACCACCAGAAGCACGATCACCAGCACGAACTGGAAGAGCCGGAGGATCATGCGTCTGCGTACTCGATGGTGAAGGTGATCTTCGCGGTCTTCTCAAGCATCGCCGAGACCGAGCAGTATTTTTCTTTCGAGAGCCGTACCGCATCTTCCGCACTCTTGTGGTTGACGGCGCCGGTCACGCGATAGATCAGCTCGATGTTGGTGAAGACGTTGGGTGACTCCTTCGCCTTCTCGGCCCTCGCGGATACGGTCAAGGCAGTGAAGGGCTCGCGCTTCTTGGTGAGGATGCTGATGACGTCGACCGCGGTGCAGCCGCACAGGCTCATCAGGACGCAGTCCATCGGCGTCGGGCCTTCGACGCGTGCAACATCGAAAGTCAGCGAGTGCCCGTTATCCGATGTGGCTGTGTAGACCTGATCGTGTTGCCACTCCGCCTTCGCGATCATTCTTTTCCTCCATGCTGATTCCACCTTCAGGCCGATTGCAACTGCGTCCCTCGTGGCGGTTGTCGGCCTCCGGCTCCGGATGCACCAGCATGCGGTGAATCTCGGGGCGTTCCAGCTTCATGCGATCTTCGAGCGTGGTGATGACATCATGCACGAGATGCATGGGCAGAGCATCGGGAAGCGTGCAGTGGCAGGAGAGGTGCAGGCGGTCTCCCATGCGCGAAACCACCACTTCGTGAATGTCGACGATCTCCGGCAGTGATCGGGCCACGGCGCGCAGGTCTTCCTCCAGGAGCCGGTCCCGGTCGATGGTTGCCGCTGCTTCGATGGTGGCGGGCTCGCTTTCGATGTGCGTCAGCACGTTGCTGACCTCCGGGGCCGCGCGATACATCTGCTCTTCCAGATCACAGATGAAACGATGCGCCTCGATCAGCGGCAGAGTTTCTGCCACCTCGATATGCTGCTCCACGCGCAATCCGGCCTCTTCCTGCTCTACGCTGAGATCGTGCAGGGTTACGTTGTTGAGCGCGGCCACGCCCCGGATGCGGTCGAAGATGCTCTCCCCCGATACCTGGCGGGGCACCGTACGGACGGTGACATCGGCTCCGGGGACCACTGCCTTGACGGCCGCCGTAACTCGCTGCACCAGCACTTCAATGTGTTCCGCGGTGTCGAAGCGGGGCACGGCCACCCGCAGGTCGGCAAAGACGCCGTTGCCGGAGCGGCGCACGCGCACCCGTTCCAGTTCCACCACGCCCTCGATGTGTTCTACCGCGCGAACGATCCGCGGTTGCGCGCCGGCGGGCGCAGTATCCAGCAGCTCATAGGTGGTGCGGCGCGCCAGCCCCCACGCGAAGCGCAGGATGACGGCAGACACCCCCAGCGCGGCCAATGGATCGGCAAAGCGCAGCCAGCCAATCCTGAAATACACGCCCGCGTAGGTTGCAGCCAGCCCCGCGGCGACCGCCGCGCTGGACCAGATGTCGGAGGCGAAGTGAAGCGCATCGGCCTCCAGCGCCTGCGAGCCGGAGGCCGCCGCGACATGCTTGAGCGCACGCGAACGGCTGAGATCGACGGTGATCGAGAGTGCCAGCACGGCAAAGGGCCACACGGAAGGACGAACCGCCACCGGCGCGACGAAGATGCGGAGGATCGCCTCGACCACGATCCACACGCAGGAGGCGCCCATGAGAAAGGTTTCGGTGAAGGCTGAGAGGGTTTCTACGCGGGCGTGACCGTAAGGATGATCCTCATCGGCCGGCTTGTCCGAGATGCGGACGGAGATGAAGGTAAGCGCCGAGCCCAGCAGATCGAGGCCGGAGTGTGCCGCGTCGGAGAGCATGCCGAGGCTGCCCGTGAGCAGTCCGGCGATCAGCTTGAGCGCAGTCATGGCGCACGCCACCAGCATCGATACCAGGGCGGCAACTCGTTTCTGCTTCAGCACGGTCTGTCGCGCCTGCGTGGTTCCTGCAGGCTCCTGCGGCGGGGACATGCCCACAGCCTACACGCGCCGCGCGGGCTGGGCCAACCGTAGGAGATGCTAGAGCATTTTCGGTATAGGTGTAGACCGTGCAGCGACCGCTCTGGTGGCTTTTCGTTAAGGAAAAGCCACACCGAATGCATCTCGGCGGTTCGGGTATTACCGAAAATGCTCTAGGGCTTGCGGGCGGTATACAGCCCTGCGATGCCGAAGGTGTAAGGCGTCCAGCGCACATCGCGGAAGCCCAGCTGCTCCAGTGCTCGAAGCATCTCAGGCGGCGCGGGAAAACGTCCGACGGATGCGGGCAGATAGGTGTAGGCGCTGCTCGCTCCGGAGAGCAGACGGCCGATGCGGGGCAGCACGCGCCGGAAGTAGAAGGCGTAGAGCCTGCCGAGAAGGCCGCCGGGCTCGCTGAAGTCGAGGATGCCGAGTTCGCCTCCGGGAGCCAGCGCGCGATAGAACTCACGCAATCCGGCTTCGTAGTTGGCAAGATTGCGGAAGCCGAAGGCGGTGGTCAGAAGTTGAAGTGTGCCGTCCGCTATCGGCAGATGCAGGGCGTCGGCCTCGACCGCGATGGCTCCGTGCTGTGCGAACTTCGCGGCGCCGCGCACCAGCATCTGGTGTGAGAAGTCGATGGCAAGCACGGGCGCGGCCTGCGGCGGCCGGCGGCGCAGCAGCGCCATCGTCATGTCACCGGTTCCACAACAGACGTCCGCGATGCGTGCCTGGGGCTGCGACAGAATAGGGCGGAAGCGGCGTGCCGTGCGCCACCACCAGAACCGGTCGATGGATCCGGAGAGGATGTGGTTCAGCAGGTCATAGCGCGGCGCAATGGAGTCGAACATCGCTTGCACGGCCGCTGCCGCGTCTTGTTCGCCTGTCGTGCCGGCGGGTTGAGCGCCATGAGTTTCCACGGTTATCGATCCTGTCATCGGCCCTGTCGTCGGCCCTGTCACCGGCCCAGGTGCAGCCCGTGTTGAAGGGAAGGAAGAAGTTCGTCATCGCTCAGGTCCTTCACCACCCGCGCTTGTCCGATACGTTCCAGCAACACGAAGTGGCGCACGCCGGCGATACGTTTCTTATCCCCCGCTGCCGCGTTCAACAGGCGGCGATGGGTGAGGCGCGGCAGCGGCGGAAGGCTCAGCGCGTCAATCGCGGCCAGGATGCGGTCCGCTTCGAGCTTCGGCAGGCCACGACCACGGCTGGCCTCGACGGCAACCCGCATGCCCCAGCCCACGGCTTCACCGTGCAGCAAGCCGCGATAGTGGGTCAGCGATTCGATGGCGTGGCCGACCGTGTGACCAAAGTTGAGGATCATGCGCAGGCCGGCTTCCCGCTCGTCCTGTGACACGACATGCGCCTTGATCCGCACCGACTCTGCAATGACATGCGTAAGCGGCGCGGTCTCCTGACGCAGCAGCGCGTCGGTGTGCTGCTCAATGAATGCGAACAGCTCGCTGTCGTAGATCAGCCCTGCCTTCAGGCTCTCGAAGAGACCGGCACGCAACTCAGCCGGCGGCAAGGTGCGCAGCACCGCGGTGTCAGCCAGCACCAGCCGCGGATGATGGAAGCTGCCGATAAGGTTCTTGCCAACGGCGAGGTTCACGCCGGTCTTGCCGCCGACCGAAGAGTCCACCTGAGCGAGCAGCGTCGTCGGTACCTGGACGAAGTCGATGCCCCGCATGTAGATGGCGGCGAGAAAACCGGTCATATCGCCGATGACGCCCCCGCCGAAGGCGATCAGGACCGAGCTGCGGTCCGCTCCGGCAGACGCCAGCTGCTGTGCGAGCCGCTCCAGCGCGGCCAGCCGCTTATGATGCTCGCCCGCGGGCAGCAGCAGGCTGGTGGGCTCTGCGCCGGGAGCAAAGCCGCTCAGAAAGGCATCCGACCAGAGCGCCCAGATCTCCGGCGAGGTCACGACGAAATAGCGGCGCGGGCGCTCTCCAAAGACCGCACGCAAGTGCTGCGGCAGGTCTGCCAGCAGGTCGTCGCCCAACAACACGTTGTACGCTGCTGAAGCAGCTTGGACAGGGAGTATGTGCACTCGGCTCATCGTACCGCAGGCGCCGGCAATGCAGGATGAATCCGGATGCGCCTCAGTGATAGGAGCATTTCCTGAGGATCTGTGATGCGAAGATGCTTTCCGCGTGGCCTTTCGTGAAGAAAGGCCACAGGAAAATCGGTTCGCTCTCGACGGCTACAGGAAAAATGCTCTAGCCTCGGCTCATGGGAAGAGACGCAATCCAGATTCCGGCCGTTACAGATTTCCTGATCGTCGGCGCCGGGATTGCCGGCCTGCGCGCCGCCATTACGCTGGCCGAGGCAGGCCGCGTCCTGGTGGTCACCAAGGAAGCGCTGGGCGAATCGAATACACAGTATGCGCAGGGGGGCATCGCGGTCGCGATCAGCGGCGCCGAGGACGTCGAACTGCATCTGGAAGACACGCTCGCCGCCGGCGATGGCCTGGTGGATCCGACCGCGGCGCGGGTGCTGGTCGAAGAAGGCCCGGTGCGGGTAGAAGAGCTGCTGCGCTGGGACACGCGCTTCGATCGCTATGCAACCACCGGCGAGCTGATGCTGACGCGCGAAGGCGCGCACAGCCGCAACCGCATTCTGCACGCGAACGGCGACGCTACCGGCCGCGAGATCGGCCGTGCTCTGTTGGCCCGCGCCTCCGCGACGCCTGGCATCACGCTTTTGCCGTGGACCCTGCTCACCGATCTGCTGACGTTGGATGGGCGGGTGAACGGGGCGCTGTTGCTGGATGAAAACGGCGAGATCCGGACGGTGCATGCGCATTCCGTCCTTCTGGCGAGCGGCGGCGCAGGCCAGGTTTATAGCGACACCACCAATCCAGCCGTGGCTACCGGTGACGGGATCGCTGCCGGGCTCGCCGCGGGCGCGGAACTCGCCGACATGGAGTTCTATCAGTTCCATCCCACCGCGCTGAGTCTGCCGGGAGTGCCGCGTTTTTTGCTCTCCGAGGCGCTGCGCGGCGAAGGCGCATGGCTGGTGAATGCGGCGGGAGAGCGCTTCATGCACCGCTATCATCCGCTGCTCGAACTGGCGCCGCGCGATGTCGTGGCGCGCGCCATCACACGCGAGGGAATGGGCGCCCAGCCGGGTGAATCGCTCCCCGTCTATCTGGATATGAGGCACGTCACCAGCCTTGATCCGGACGCACGCTTTCCCGGCATCTCCGCATTTCTCCATCAGCATGGCTTTGACCTGGCGCGCGACCGGGTTCCGGTGCGGCCGGCAGCCCACTACCTGATGGGCGGCGTGCGGACAGACGTGGATGGACGAACCTCGTTGCCCGGCTTATACGCCGCGGGCGAGGTGGCGTGTACCGGTGTGCACGGCGCGAACCGGCTGGCGAGCAATTCGCTGCTCGAGGGGCTGGTCTTCGGTGCGCGCGCGGCGGAGAGCATGCGTCGTGAGAGCGTCGTTTCAGCAAAAGCTGCCGCAGTGCAGGCATCTTTGCCGCCGAGCGTTGTCTCGCTGCCGCCGGTTGAAGAGGCCATCCGGGGCCTGCAGCAGCAGATGTGGCAGCATGCCGGGCTGCTGCGCGATGCAAAATTGCTCAGGAGCATCGACCTCACGGCCGCCATGCGTTACGCGGACGCGAGGCCTTCTGCTCTTTGGACGCGACGCGAGTACGAAGCGCGATCCCTGGCGCGCGTGGCGCGGGCGATCGTGGCCTGTGCGCTGGTGCGCGAGGAGAGCCGCGGCGCGCACTACCGTAACGATTTCCCGCAACGCGACGATGCGCGATTCGGCACGCACTCGCATCTGGCAGGCGATTCGGTCAGCTTCGGCCCACTGCTTCCCGCGCAGAAGCAGAGGGAAACACAACCGGCGTCGCCGGCTCTACGCTGAATGTTGCGGCCGTACCGGCAACAGCAGGGAAGCGGCGGCAAAGATCGCCACAGTGCCAAGAATGACCACCAGCGACCAGAGTGTGGGTATTTCAATCCAGCGCGCCGCGATCATCTTGCCGCCGACAAAGCCCAGGATGGCCGCCAGCCCGTAGTGCAACAGATGCAGCCGATGCAGAAGGCCTTGCAGCACAAAGTAGAGTGAGCGCAAGCCCAGGATAGCGAAGATATTCGAGCTGTAGACGATGAACGTGTCGTGCGTGATGCCCAGCACCGCAGGCACAGAATCGATAGCGAAGACCACGTCGGCGATTTCGATGGTGATGACCGCGAGCAGTAACGGCGACACCCGCCAGCCTCGCTGGTGTACCCATTGCGTGATGGTCGGCGGCGCCTCCTTGCCCTTCTTCTGGCGTACCAGCCGCCACGCGGCATAAAGCAGCAGAGCGCCAAAGATGTACTGCATCGCTGCAAAGCGATTGAGCAGTGCGATGCCCGCCACGATGAAGAATGCGCGCAGCACCACGGCGCCCAATACACCGTAGAGTAGCGCGCGACGCTGTTCGCCGACGGTCAGTCCGAAGCTTTTGAAGAGGACCAGGAAGACAAAGAGATTGTCGATGGAGAGCGACCCCTCCAGTACATAACCGGAGACGAATTCAAGCGCGTGCTCCGGTCCCTGGGCATGCAGCAGGAAGGCGGCAAAGCCGAGTGCCAGCACAATGAGGAAGATCGTCCAGAGAAGCGCAGTGCGAAGGCGCGGACCGTCGCCCCTGCGGCCGAGCAGGACCAGGTCGGTCACCAGCAGCAGCAGCACAATTGCGTGGAAGCCGATCCAGTAAGTGAGGGGCGCGCCGGCGATCATCACCTAGCGTGCATTCAACAGATGGACGCTCTCCAGAAACACCTCACCGGAGATGGTCAGGCTCTTCGCGCTCAGCTTGTCCAGCGTGTCCTCAGGCGTGTGGTGCCAGCCATCGGGATGTTCGGCGTCGTGCGGGCCGTAGTCCACGTCGATCACATCGGCGGAGGGTACACCCCGCTGCACGAATGGCAGATGGTCGTCCTCTTCCGCAGCGTCGGTCTTGAAGAAATGGCTCGCATTGCCGGTCTTCTTCGCCGCCTCGTAGACCAGGTCTTCGATCCCCGGCGTCGCCGTGGTCACCCGGGTGATGTCCAGGTCGCGATCGCCAATCATGTCGGCCAGCAGGAAACCTTTGATCTTTTTCAGCGTGCCATCCACCTGCCACTTGGCGGCCAGGTGCCGGCTGCCATAGAGCGAATCGGACGCGCTCCAGTTCTCGACGGCCTCTTCGCCATCGAAGAAGACCAGCCACACGCTATAGCCATCCAGTGTGCGCCCACGCAGATGGTTGGCAATTTCGAGCAGCAGTCCCACGGTGGCCGCGCCATCGTTCGCGCCGACGAAGGTGGTGTTGCGGAGCGGGTAATTCGTCTCGTAGTGCGTCGCGAGGACGATGACGCCGTCCTTCTTGCCGGGAAAGCGCACGATGAAGTTGGTCATCTGCTGCGGGCCTGCGGGAGTGGAGGCGACGAAGGTATCCGCCTGCAGGTTGTCGTGGGCGAACTGCTTCTTCAGATAATTCTGCGCGCAGAGCAGTCCGGCGCTGCCGTTGAAGCGTGGTCCGCAGGCCACGAACTGCCGCGCGTATTCCAGCGCCTTGGCGCCGCTGAACGGCACGGTCTGGGCGTGCAGCAAAGAAAGCTGCAGCAGCAGGAGGGAGAGCAAACAGAATCGGCGCATCAGGAAGCAGCCTCCTGCTTTTTGCGCCGCGCCGGATGGACCATGTAAGCCACGCCAATGCTGATCACATAGAGCACCAGCATCGGGGTGGCGAAGACGCACATGGTGAGAATGTCCGGGGTGGGCGTGATGATGGCTGCAATGATG
>DASQRJ010000295.1:0-4132 GCA_035642955.1 Acidobacteriaceae bacterium | reverse complement strand
GGAAGCCACTGGCGTGAACGGGTGCGAATCGCCTCGCCGGGGCCCTCCGGATGCGCGACGATCTCCATCTCCAGCACACCACAATCGGACTGGCTGGAGAGTTCGATGGGACTGAGTTGGAGAGAGTAGCGGGTCGTCTGTTTTGGCATAGCGTTCATTGGGAGTGAAATCCTTAAGTTGGCGAAGCCTCTTCGGTCTGCCGCGTTGTTACGCAACTACGTTCGATGCGCATCGTCTGCCGGAAGTTTCACCCGGACCCTGCTTCGACTGGCTACAGCAGATTTCCCATAGATGTACGCCGAAACAGAGAGGCTTGACGCGGCTTTTTCCTTAAGAAAAGCCGCTCCGCTCTGAGCTAAGCGGTGCATGGTGATGGAAAATCTGCTCTAGTCTAACCCGGCATGGATGAATATCGTGCTCATAAATCGACACATATACAGGTGTCTGCGGTGACATTTACGCTGGTTACTGGTAAGCCGCCCTGCGCAGTCCGGTACCCGCCAATCTGGTACCCTCGGTATCCTGATGACTCGACGCGCTCCCCGCCTGCTTCGTTCAGCTTTTCTGCTCCTGGCCTGTTCGCCCCTGGCGCCTCTTGTGCGGGCCCAGGTAGCCGATGCCAGCCAGAAGGAAGCAGTCGACATCTTTCGTCAGCTCGTCGAGATCAATACCACCGACTCGGTCGGCAACGTCACCGCCGCGGCCAAGGCCATGCAGGAGCGATTTCTTGCTGCCGGCTTCCCCGCCTCCGACCTGCGACTGCTCGGCCCCAATGATCGCAAACAAAATCTCGTCGTCCGCTATCACGGCGCCAGCGGCAAGAAGCCCATCCTGCTCATCGGCCACCTCGACGTCGTAGAAGCGCGCCGCGAGGACTGGACCACCGATCCATTCCAATTCGTAACCAAGGACGGCTACTACTACGGCCGCGGTACGCAGGACATGAAAGAGGCGGATGCCATCCTGGTGGAGACGCTTCTTCGTCTGCACCGCGAGGGTTTCAAACCCGATCGCGACATCATCCTCGCGCTTACCGCGGATGAGGAGGGCGGCAAATCGAATGGCGTCAACTGGCTCGTCGAGCATCACCGCGATCTCATCGATGCAGAGTACGTGCTCAATCCCGACGGCGGAGGTGTGGAACTGCATCACGGCAAAGCCACCATCTTCTCCGTGGATGCCAGCGAGAAGCTCTACGCCGACTATCAGCTCACCGTCACCAATCCCGGAGGCCACAGCTCCCTGCCGGTACCGGACAACGCCATCTACGAGCTCGCGGACGGACTCGAGCGCATCGCACACTACAGCTTTCCGTTCGAGCTCAACGGCGTCACCCGCGACTACTTCGAAACCGAGTCCAGGATCATCTCCGGCCAGACCGCGGACGACATGCGCGCCATTCTGAAAACGCCGCCGGATCCCGAAGCGGTGCAGCGGCTCGATCAGACGCCGGAGTACAACTCAACCTTGCGCACCACCTGCGTTGCCACCCGCCTCGAAGCGGGCCATGCCAACAACGCGCTGCCGCAGCGCGCGGTTGCGATCGTGAACTGCCGCATCCTGCCCGGACACTCGAAGGAAGAGGTCCGTCAGGAACTCATCCGCGTTCTCAACAGTCCAAAGATCACGGTCCAATACGTCGGCGATGGCGGCGAGGGACAAGGCGTGATTTTTGACCGCGCGCCGGACAAGAAAGCGCTCCCCCCGGCGACCATCAAGCCCGAGGTCATGCAGGCCCTGAAGCAGGTTGCAGGCAAGATGTGGCCCGGCGTTCCGGTTGTTCCCACCATGGCGGATGGAGCATCCGATGGTATCTACACCAACGCGGCAGGCATGCCCACCTACGGCGTCTCGGGCATCGCGCTCGAAAGCGACGATGTGCGCGCCCACGGCAAGGATGAGCGCCTGCCCGTCGAGTCCTTCGACCGCGGCGGTGACTTTTACTATGACCTGCTCAAGACACTGACGGCAGCGCCGTAACCGCGCCAGGGAGACACCGCGTTCCGTGCAGCTTCACTTCATTGACGTCTTCGCGATCGTCCTCTATCTGCTGGGCATCACCTGGTTCGGTCTCCGCTTTCGTAACGGCGAGCGCTCGTTGCGCTCCTACTTTCTTGCCGATCGCAACGTGCCCTGGTGGGCTATCGCGCTCTCCATCGTCTCGGCCGAGACGAGTACCCTCACCATCATCAGCGTCCCCGGGCTCGCCTTTACCGGCGACTTCGGATTTCTGCAGATAGCACTCGGCTACCTGCTGGGGCGCATTGTCATCTGTCTCGTGTTTCTGCCGCGCTACTTCGAAGGCCAGCTCATGACGGCCTATCAACTCATCGGTGCCCGCTTTGGCAAAGGACTGCACCGTTTTACCGCGGGCCTCTTTCTCGCAACACGCGCGGTGGCAGAGGGCGTCCGTATCTTCGCCGTATCCATCGTCATCACCGTGGCTTTCGGTACCGGCACCATTCCCTCGATCGTCATTCTGACCATCCTTACCCTCATCTACACCTTCGAAGGCGGCTTCTCCGCGGTCATCTGGACTGACGTCGTCCAGATGCTCATCTACTTCGCGGGCACCATCCTGGCGCTCTGGACGCTCGCTGCAAAAACGCCGGGCGGCTGGACCGCGATCCACCACACCGCCGCCGCGGCGCATAAATTCACCATCTTTCACTTCGCCTTTTCGCTTACGCAGACCTATACCTTCTGGGGCGGCGTCATCGGCGGCTGCTTCCTGACCATGGCCAGCCACGGCACCGACCAGCTTGTGGTGCAGCGCCTGCTCGCTGCCCGGAACCTCGTGCAGTCGCAGGTCGCGCTGCTTGCCAGCGGTGTCATCGTCTTCGTACAATTCGCGCTCTTCCTGCTCATCGGTGCCGGACTCTATGTGTTCTATCCTGCGGGCGTGCTCGCGCACGTTGGCACTGCCGATCGGCTCTTTCCACTCTTCATCGTGCAGGACATGCCCCATGGCATCTCGGGTCTGGTGATCGCCGCCATCCTGGCCGCTGCCATGTCCAACATGAGCGCGGCCCTCAATTCGCTCTCCTCCACCACCATGGTCGACTTCTACCTGCCGCGCCATCCCGACATGCAGGAACGCGCGCGCACGCGCCTGTCGCGCATTCTCACTGCTGTGTGGGCGGTCGTGCTGCTGGTGCTCGCCGTCCTCTCGCGCACCGGCGGTCACGTAGTGGAGATCGGCCTCTCCATCGCCTCCGTCACCTGGGGAGAGATGCTCGGCGCATTCCTGCTCGGCACCCTGACCCGTCGCGCCACGCAGAATGGCACTATCGTTGGCATGGTGATCGGACTCATCGTCAATTTGATTCTCTGGCAGCAGCCCGGGCCCTTCGCCGTCGGACACGCATGGGGACTGCCGAAGGTCGCGTTCATCTGGTATGTGCTGATCGGCGCGATGATCACAACCACCGTGGGTTACCTCGCAAGCCTTGTGTTGCCCCAACAGGAAAGGGCCACCGCAGTATGATCCGCTACTGGCGAAATATCGCCGTTACTCTTGTCGCCGCGCTGACCGCACCTGTTTTCGCCCAGGCGCCGGCAGCAGTATCCATTCCATCTGCGGCCTTTGCACCCATCGACTCCCTAGTCAACGATGCCGTCGCACATCACCAGATTCCCGGCGCGGTCGTGGTCATTGGACACGATGGCCACGTCGTCTTCCATCGCGCGTACGGCATGCGTTCGCTTGTCCCCACACGCGAGACCATGACCGAGGACACAATCTTCGACATGGCCTCGCTGACCAAGGATCTCGTCACCGCCACGGCCGTGATGCAGCTCTACCAGCAGGGAAAGATCCGCATCGACGATCCGGTCGCCCACTATCTCCCCGAGTTCGGGGCCAACGGCAAGCAGGACATCACCATCCGCCAGTGCCTCACCCACTACTCCGGCCTCGCACCGGACCTCGACCTCACCGGACCCTGGCACGGCCGCGAGGAGGGCTTGCGCCGCCTCTTCGAATCCGCCCCGGTCACGGCGCCGGGAGTTGTCTTCCGCTACAGCGATGAGAATTTCATCGCGCTTGGCGCACTGGTGGAGCGCGTCTCCGGACTGCCGCTTGAGGTGTATGCGCAGCGCAATATCGTGCAGCCCCTCGGCATGGTCGACT
>DASQRJ010000294.1:0-6041 GCA_035642955.1 Acidobacteriaceae bacterium | reverse complement strand
GACATTCTGAAAATTATCACCTTGACGCAAAGTGCGCCTAGTGAAAGATGTCTAGCCAGAGGTGCGCATGTATCGAATCGGAATGGTTCTTGGCCCCGCTATGTTCATTGGAGCTGTGCTGGAATGGATTCTCCGCTTAACCCACTACACAGAACTGATCGCAAAAACGCTGCCATGGATGGAACACGTGATTTCCCCTGCCGGAATTTGGGTGACGATGGCCGTGGGCATCTTGATATTCGTCGCGGCGTGGGCCGAACGCAAGAAGGAGAGAGACGAACAGAGGAAATTTGCAGAGCGGACATCCGAAGACGTTTCTACGCATCCGCCGTCTGCCCAGCCGATACATACCCCTTTACCCCCCGTTGCAGCGCCGACACCTCACAATGTTCAATTCGCGGGTTTGAAAAAGATATGGACGGATATTGGGCGCGAGACATTCGTGGCAAGCGAGGGATTTTTGGGCGTTAAGGCATGCTTTTCTAACAAGAGCATCCCTGGAACAAAAGTCAGCGATTTCGACTACGTTAAGGCCAGAATAGTACTGCGCGATGGATCAGGCGCAGACGTGGTGGAGATCAGCCGGCCCCAATGGCTAAATCGCAAAATGGACGACCATGTTCACATCAATGTAAACAAAACAGAATGCCTCTTGCTTGCAGTATTTGGAAATGACAACGAGTGGGCTGCGCCCTTCATCGTTCCGCAGGATGCCAACTATTGGGATGATGCGCCAAAATTGATGATTGAGGGCGTTTCGCTGCCAATAGGGGAGCTTTCAGCGGAAATTACTCTTGTAGGTGAAGACCACATAGGCTTAGAGCCAGTCATCGCGTACTTTTCTCTTGGTGCGGAAGGAAGCGTCGAAATCAAGTAGCCGTAGGGCTCCTATATTCCGATGCGCGCGTCGCTTTCCCATTTCAAGTTAAGGTGTCGCCAGATCGGTCCGCGAGTTCATCAGGAGATTGCCCTAACGCTTTGATCGCTGGCGGGCGGCGGTTTTTGCGGAGGCTTTGCGCGGCGCGTCGGTGGATTCGCGGATGATGAGAGTGGGGGCGACGCGCACGGTGGTGGGCTCTTTGCGGATGCGGCCTTCGATGCGGTCGATGAGCATGCCGGCCGCTCTGGCGCCCATTTCGTAGCTGGGCTGCACCACGGTGGTGAGGTGGGGATGAAAGGGACTGTCGACGGCGAGATCGTCGAAGGTGGCGAGCGCGATCTCCTGCGGACAGCGAATGTTGAGTTCCTCAAAGGCCTTGAGCACGCCGAGGGTCATGACGCCGTTGCAGACGAAGATGGCCGTGGGGCGGAGGCTGCGATCCTTCTTCTTCTTCTTCTTCTCCGCCGCGATCTGCTTTCCCAGCCGGTAGCCTGAGTCGTGGCGGAAATCGCCTTCGAGAATGCGGTCCTTCTCTACGCGGATACCGGCTTCGCGCAGCGCCTCTTCATAGCCGCGGAGACGCTCGCGGCCGGTCTGCAGATCGAGCGAGCCGGTGATGATGGCGATGCGGCGATGCCCCTTCTGGATCATGTGGCGCACACACTCGCGCGCGCCGCGCACGTTGTCGAGCAGGACAGCATCGGTTTTCACCCCGGGCACGGTGCGATCGAGACATACCAGCGCGACGCCGGCGGCGATGGTGCTCTTGAGATGGCTGGTGTCGGTGCCGCTGGCGGAGGCGAGCAGCACGCCATCGACGCGATAGGAGCGAAGAGCGGCGACGATGCGGCGCTCGCGGCCGATCTGCTCATCGGTGTTGGCGGTCATGAGGAAGTAGCCGCGCTCGAAGGCGGTGTCTTCCGCGCCGCGAATGATCTCGGGGAAGAAGGGGTTGGTGATATCGGGAAGGACCATGGCCAGCATGCGGGTCTGGCGGACTTTGAGGCTGCGGGCAATCTCGTTGGGAGAGTAGTTCAGCTCGCTGATGGCCGCCTGCACACGCTCGGTGAGTTTGGGGCTGACCCGGCGCGTGCTGCGGATGACGTTGGAGACGGTGGCGATGGAAACGCCCGCCCGCTTGGCTACTTCGACAATCGTGGCCATCCGATCTGCGCCAAGCCCGTTGGTTTCCGCAGGAGCCATACGTTATGACAAGAACTGTATCGTGGATGGGACCGGCCTACAAACAGACTGGCCGTCCGGGGCGACGGCGCCTTTGGCGCGTCCCGTTGGATTCGCTCCGTTGTCGCTCACATTTTGGATTTGCGGGCGACCTCACTCAATCCCGCATCTCTTTGAGATGTGGGCACCCGCATTTCTAACGGCAAGGATTTCCGAGCTCGCTTCGCTCCGACTGAATACGCCCACCCTAGCTTTCAGCCAGGATGGGGCACCCGGCTCTATGATGAGCCCTCGTCCATGGTGTGTGCAGCGACTTAGTGAGTGACCCTTGCGTTGCCGGGGCCGCCGGTGTGCTGGATTGCGGGCAGTCTTTCTTCAACGGGCGGCAGCGGCGGGAATGGCTGGTGCGGCTCGGCCTGATACCAGTAGGCGACGGAGTAGTAGTTGTCCGAGCGGACGTTGGCGTGGCCGTGCTCGATGGTCGCCTTGAAGGATTTGGTGAAGGGGATGGGCGAGTCGAGATGGAAGCGATAGACGCTGGAGCCGCCGCCGGCTGACTCCGCGCCGACGACCGGAGCACCATAGAGTGCGTAGGAAAACGGCTCTCCGCCGAAGTCCCATGCGCCGAGGAAGTAGTCTTCCGAGCCGGTACCGGTGATGGATGGAGTGTTGACGCCGTCGATGAAGAACATATCGTCGCCTTCGCCCCACCACATGTCCTGGTTCTGCAGCACGGACATGGTGACACCTACATATTGTCCGTGGCCCTTGGCTTCGAACCAGACGTAGTTGTCCTTGCCGTCGAGGTTGATCTTGTCATTGACCTGCGGATCGCCGTTGGTCTTCCAGTCGGCGGTCCAGCCGTGATTGGGCTGGGACTGGTGATACTCCGCGTGGAAGTAGAGAGTGTTGGGTGGCAAGGGATGGTCGTAGGTGCGGTAGTC
The DNA here is from genome assembly GCA_035642955.1 of Acidobacteriaceae bacterium. Taxonomy (GTDB): domain Bacteria; phylum Acidobacteriota; class Terriglobia; order Terriglobales; family Acidobacteriaceae; genus KBS-83. The sequence continues at coordinate 3,035 of DASQRJ010000294.1, read as the reverse complement.
GATGTTGTAGTAGAGGGAGATGATGGGCTCGTGGCCTTCATTGGTAACCGTGATGCGGGCGTGATGCGCGAAGGGCATGGGGAAGAAGCTGTTCAGACTTCTGACGCTGCCGACCGAGAGCATCTCCGAGTGCCAATTGTGATATTCGCCGAGGCCGAGGCCGAAGAAGTCGCCGATGGGGGCTTCGACGCTGGGGCTCTTCTCGTCGTCCCAATAGATGCGCAGGACGATGCGCTTCAGGTGATAGGGTTCGTTGTCGGCGATGGTGAACCAGATGTGAGAAACTTCGCCGGGGCCGGCGGCGTCGAGCACGGTCTCGGTGGCGCCGGGAGCGACGCGGCGAAAGTCGGCGTTGGCGCCGGTGGGATCGGCGCTGGAAGCGCGGTGCAGCACGTAGGTCTGCTGGAGGGTGAGATCCGGCTGCCAGCCGGGCGACTGCGCGTGAGCCAGAAGGGCGAAGGCGCCCAGCGAGAGTAGAAGTGCAGATCGCTTCATAGAGATTCCACCTTGTGGGGATGCGATGTTGACTGTAGATCCCTACGCGTCAATCGATGCCGAGCTTGTGCTGCATTTTTTCGAGCGAGATGCCGGTGGTCTCCGGGTAGTAGAAGAGGACCAGGATGAAGTCGACGGCCATCATGGCGGCAAAGAACATGAAGGGGTAGGCGCCGGAGGATTTTGCCATGATGGGGAACAAGAGCGAGATGAGGACGTTCCAGACCCAGTGCGAGGAGCTGCCGAGGGACTGGCCCTTGGAGCGCACGCGGTTGGGAAAGACCTCACTGATGTAAACCCAGACCACGGCGCCCTGCGACATCGCGAAGAAGGCGATGAAGAGCATGAGGAGCCAGACCAGCCAGTTGAGATGGGTGTGGGTGTAGAAGATGTAGGAGATGAGGCTGAGACAGATGCAGAGGCCGACGGTTCCGATGAGCAGCAGCTTTTTGCGGCCGAATTTGTCGATGACCGACATGGCCAGCAGGGTGAAGACCAGATTGGTGGCTCCGACAGCGATGGCCTGCAGGTTTCCGGAGACCCTGGTCGCGCCGGCGAGGGCGAAGATGTCGTTGAGGTAGTAGAGGACGGCGTTGATGCCGGAGAGCTGGGTGAACATGCCGACGGTGAAGGCGATGACGATGGGCTTGAAGTACTTGCGCGAGAACAACGGGTCCGGGGTTCCGGCGCGCTCCAGGTGCACGGAGGCGACAATCTCGTCCAGCTCCTCCTGGGCCTGGGGCACACCGGTGAGTTTGAGGACGTCGAGCGCCTCATGCAGGCTGGATTGCGTGACCAGCCAGCGCGGGCTGCGGGGGATGACGAAGAGGGTGATTAAAAAGAGCAGCGCCGGAATGGCGGAGACGCCGAACATCCATCGCCACTCCAACGGGCCGAGATGCCGGCTGCCGATGATGGCATTCGACATATAGGCGAGCAGGATGCCGACGACGATATTGACCTGGAAGAAGCCGACCAGGCGGCCGCGCCAGGCGGGTGGCGCGATCTCCGCGATGTACATGGGGCCGAGCACGGACGATCCGCCGATGCCGAGGCCGCCGATGAAGCGGAAGAAGATGAGCACCGGCCAGCTCCAGGCAAAGGCGCAGCCGATCGCGGAGAGCACATAGAAGATGGCCATGACGCGGAGGCTGTCGCGGCGGCCATATTTCTGTCCGGGAATGCCGGCGCCCATGGCGCCGATGACGGTGCCCGCGAGAGCGCTGGAGACGGTGACGCCGAGCAGAGCGGGCGTGAGGTGATAGACCTCGGTCAAGGCAGAGGTGGTGCCGGAGATGACGGCGGTGTCGAAGCCGAAGAGCAGGCCGCCGAGCGCGCCCACGATGGTGCTTTTGACTACATGCGAATTGATGCTCATTCCTTCTCCAGAGCGCGCGCATCGGCTGCAATTTCGCGCAGACGTGGCAGGACCTGCCCGAGCTGCGCAGCCGGCGAGGCGGGGTTTCCCAGCGCGAAATAGATCTCGCGGTACAGTTCGTATAACTTACCGTACGTGGCCGCCGCGCGCTTGTCGGGGAGAAATGTGTCGCAGGGAGGACACAAGGCGGTCTGCGCCTCCTCCACCGATCGATAGTCGCCGCTGGCAAGGAAGGCGAAGATGGCCGAGCCCAGGCTGGTGACATCCCCAGCGGGCACCAGCACCGGCTTGTTCAACGCATTTGCATAGACCTGATTGAGAACGCGGTTTTTCTGCGGGATGCCGCCGCCATTGACGATGCGCTCGACCGGCGATCCGTGCTGCTGCATCTGTTCCAGGACGATGCGGGTGTGCAGCGCGGTGCCTTCGATGGCGGCGAAGAGCTCATCCTGCGCGGTGTGCACGAGATTCCAGCCGAGCGTGACGCCACCGAGATTGGGATTGACCAGGATGGTCCGGTCGCCATTGTCCCAGACGGTGCGCAGAAGACCGGTCTGCCCGGCGCGATAGGCTTCGAGGCCGCGAGTGAGATCGGCGACGGTGGTTCCGGCTCTGCGCGCGATGCCGTCAAAGACATCGCCGACCGCGGAGAGACCGGCCTCAATGCCGGTGAAGCCGGGCAGCACGGAGCCGGGCACGACGCCGCAGACTCCGGGCACCAGCACCTGCTGCGCACTCACGCCGATGATGCAGGTGGAGGTGCCGATGACGTTGACGACATCGCCGAGGCGGATATTGGCCGCAACCGCATCCCAGTGAGCGTCCAGCGCGCCGACGGGAATGGGAATGCCGGCGCGGAGGCCGAGGCGTTCGGCCCATTTCGCGCTGAGCGTGCCGGCGATGCGGTCGGAGGTTGCGTAGCGGCCGGCGAGCTTGTCGCGGATGCCCGCGAACAACGGATCGACGGAGGTGAGGAACTCTTCCGAGGGCAGACCGCCCCACTTGGCATTCCACATCCACTTGTGGCCCATGGCGCAGATGGAGCGCGGCAGATCGGCAAGCGAGGCGATGCCGCAGAGGGTGGCGACGGCCATGTCGCAGTTTTCAAGCGCGGTGACGAAACGCGAACGCTGCTGAGGATTATGGCGCAGCCAGTGGAGGA
>DASQRJ010000293.1:0-2891 GCA_035642955.1 Acidobacteriaceae bacterium | reverse complement strand
TCACGCCACCATCATCATGCAGGTGGAAGCCGGCGATGGCTCGATCAAGGTAAAGCGTGAGCTTGAAGATCGCTGGTTCCAGCATGTCGTGATGCCGCTGCCCGCCTTGCTTACCATTCAATCCGGCATCAGCAAGCTGCGGTACGCAACGCTCATGGGAATTAAAAAAGCCAAGACCAAGGAGGTGCGCCGCGTCTCCGCGGGCGATCTGCCGCAGGCCGCCGCTGCTACCGTAACCCTCGATCGTGTTTACCTGCCGGAGAAGAAGAAGGAGACCTTGTTGATCGAAGGTTCGCCCAAAGAGGCGGCCGCGAAGCTGGTCGAAAAACTGAAGTTTGAGGTGCGGGTGATATGAGCGGAGTCCTGGTTGTACTGGAACATCGTGGCGGTGCCTACAATCGCATGTCATGGGAGGCGCTTGCCGCCGGACAGCAGATCGCAGCCGCATCCGGCCAGCCCCTCTCGGCGACAATCATCGGCAACGGCCTGGAAGCGCTGAGCGCCGAGCTTGCCAGCAAGAAGCTCGATAAAGGCTATCGCGTAGAGCATGCGCTGCTGAAGGATTACACCTCTGACGGTTACGTATCTGCGCTCGAACAGCTCATCCGAAAACTCGAGCCAGGTTATGTCGTTTTCCCGCATACCTATCAGGTGCGCGACTTCGCGCCGCGTCTGGCCGCGCGCTTCCAACAGGTACTTCTCGCCGATCTCGTCGGCCTGCGCAAGGACGGCGACGGCTTTGCCTTTGTCCGGCAACTCTTTCAGGGCAAGCTCAATGCAGACTATCGCCACACCGGCGCAGGACCATCGTTTCTCTCGGTGCAGGCGGGCGCCTTCCGCGCAGAGTCGCTAGAAGCCGGCAGCGCCAGCGTCGAATCCTTTACTCCGCAGATCGACGCAAGTGCCATCCGCAGCAAGCCCGAAGCACCCTTCCGGGAAGCCGCGCAGACGGTCGACCTCAGCGCCGCCCCCATCATCGTCTCGGTAGGCCGCGGCATCAAGGAGCAGGACAACCTGCCCATGATGGAGGAACTCGCGGCAGCGCTCGGTGGCGAACTCGCCGCCTCGCGGCCCATCTGCGACAACGGCTGGTTGCCCATGGAGCGCCAGGTCGGCAGCTCCGGACAGACGGTCTCGCCCAAGCTCTACCTCGCTGTCGGTATATCCGGCGCCATCCAGCACCTGGTCGGCATGAAGGGATCAAAGACCGTCGTCGCTATCAACAAGGACGAGAATGCGCCCATCTTCGAAGTGGCGGACTACGGCATCGTCGGCGACCTCTTCGAGGTCGTCCCTGCGCTCACCGAAGCGGTAAAGAAAGCCAAAGGCTCGTAGCCTCATCGTTAGCAGCGCTGAACCTGTCATCCTGAACGTAACCGGAGGTGGAGTGAAGGATCTTGCTTCACCTTTCGTTCAAAATCGGCGCAACGCGCCGCTCAAACAAAAGCCGCTCTGTGCAGTACGGGGCATAGCAACAGGAAACACGCTCTAGTAGGCTGCTTCCATCAGACTGGATCGACCCGGAGGCAATCTCGATGGCGCAGTGGAGCGATGAGTTTCTCCCTCTTGGACGGGCTTATCACTGGGAGAGCGTCCGCAGCCGCGAAACCTATCTAGTCCAGCCGATGAGCGACGGCACGGTGCGCTCATGGACCTGGCAGCAGACCATGGACGAGGCGCGGCGCATCGCCGCTTTCCTGCGTGCCCGCGGATGGGAACCAGGAGATCGCATCGCCACGCTCGCGCGCAACAGCGCCTGGTGGATCATCGCCGAACTCGGCGCGTGGATGGCCGGCCTGGTCACGGTGCCGCTCTACCCCTCGCTGCGCGCGGACTCCATCCGTGCCCTCCTGCAACACGCTGACGTGCGTGCCTGCTTCTGCGGCGCTATGGACGATCGGGAAGCCATGCAACAGGGCATTCCCGTCGGTGTACTGCGCATCGCCATGCCCAATGCCGCGCCCGACGTGCTGCGTGGCTGCGACCGCCGATGGGATGAGATCGTCGCGGAGTGCCAGCCCATCTCCGATTCGCCCACGCGCAATGGCGATGAGCTTGCCACCATCACCTATACTTCCGGGACCACCGGCGAGCCCAAAGGGGTGATGCACCGCTTCTCCGTCTTTCCCCACATGGGTGACAGCATTGCAAAGCTGGGCAACATGGATAGCACTGAGCGCTTTATTTCGTATTTGCCGCTGGCACATATTGCAGAGCGGGGCGTCATTGAAGCCACCAGCCTGCACATCGGTTGCACCGTCTACTTCACCGCCGGACAGGAAAGCTTTCTTGCTGACTTGAAGCGGGCGAAACCGACGCTGTTCTTCTCTGTTCCTCGCCTCTACCTGCGCTTTCGCCAGGGGGTACTGGAGAAGGTTCCGCAGCCAAAGCTCGATCGCTTCCTCCGCATTCCCATTCTTCGCGGGATTGTGAAGCGAAAGATTCTGCGTCAGCTTGGCCTGGATTCCGTTCGTCTCGCCGCGTCAGGAGCCGCCCCGCTTCCGGCGGAAGTGCTCGACTGGTATCGCAGGCTCGGCCTGGGGCTCGTCGAAGGCTATGGCCTCACCGAGACGGCGATCACGCATGCGCCCAGGCCGGAAAACTTCCGCACCGGCTACGTCGGATCCGCGCTGCCTGGGGTCGAAGTGCGCATCGCCGCGGAGGATGAGGTGCAGATGCGCAGCCCCATGAACATGATCGGCTACTACCGCAACGACGAAGGCAGCCGCGCCTGCTTCACCGCCGACGGCTTCTTCCGCACTGGAGACAAGGGTGAGCTGGCGCCGGACGGTCAACTGAAGATCGTCGGACGCATCAAGGAGCAATTCAAGACCAGCAAGGGCAAGTACGTCTCCCCGGTGCCGATTGAAAAACGGCTCAGTATCCACCCC
>DASQRJ010000292.1:0-3112 GCA_035642955.1 Acidobacteriaceae bacterium | reverse complement strand
CTTCAGCGCATAGAGTGCGTCCTGATAGCCCATGATGCCGAGCCCTACCGGACGGTGCCGCAGATTGGAGTGCCGAGCCTCGGGCACAGTGTAGAAGTTGATGTCGATGACATTGTCGAGCATCCGCATCGCAGTCGTGATCGTCGTCTTGAGATGCGTCTCGTCGATGCCGGCTGCCGTCACGTGGTTGGCGAGGTTCACCGATCCCAGATTGCACACCGCAATCTCGCGGCTGTTCGTGTTCAGCGTGATCTCGGTGCACAGGTTCGAGGAATGCACCACGCCCACGTGCTGCTGTGGCGAACGCAGATTGCATGCATCTTTGAATGTGATCCACGGGTGCCCGGTTTCAAAGAGCATCGTCAGCATCCTCCGCCACAGCTCCTGCGCGCGCACCGTGCGGCTCACCCGCATCTCGCCGCGCTGTGCCTTGGCTTCATAGAAGACATAACGCTCGGCAAATGCATCGCCGTATAGGTCATGCAGCTCCGGCACTTCATCGGGTGAGAACAGTGTCCAGTTGCCGTCTTCTTCGACGCGCTCCAGGAAAAGGTCCGGTACCCAATTGGCCGTATTCATGTCATGGGTGCGGCGGCGGTCGTCGCCGGTGTTCTTGCGCAGATCCAGAAACTCTTCCACGTCGATGTGCCACGTCTCCAGGTAGCCGCAAACGGCGCCTTTGCGCTTGCCGCCCTGATTCACCGCGATGGCGGTATCGTTGGCCACTTTCAGAAAGGGAACAACGCCCTGCGATTCTCCATTGGTGCCGCGAATGTGAGAGCCCAGGCCGCGGACGCCGGTCCAGTCATTGCCCAGTCCCCCGGCGTACTTTGAGAGCAGGGCATTGTCTTTGATCGCTTTGAAGATTCCATCCAGATCGTCCGCGATCGTCGTCAGGAAGCAGGAGGAAAGCTGCGGGCGCAGCGTGCCGGAGTTGAAGAGCGTGGGTGTCGAGCACATGAAATCGAAAGAGGAGAGCAGATCGTAGAACTCGATCGCGCGCGCATCGCGGTCGATCTCGCGCACCGCAAGGCCCATCGCCACGCGCATGAAGAATGCCTGCGGCAGCTCGAAGCGGACACCACGCTGGTGGAGAAAATAGCGGTCGTACAACGTCTGCAGGCCAAGGAACTGAAAGTTGCCATCCCGCTCCGGCTTCAATGCAGCGGCCAGCCGCGCCAGGTCGAAGTTGCCCAGCTCCTTGTCCAGAATCTGCAGGTCGACGGCCTTACGCACGAACTCTGGAAAATACTCTTCGTAGCGGAAATTCATCCCGCGCGCGGCGGTGTCCACCGCAGGCAGGACGAAACCCAGTGCCTCGTCCTTCAGGTTGTTCAGCAGCAGGCGCGCGCTCACATAGGCATAGTTCGGCTCCTGTTCCACAAGCGAGCGCGCCGCCATGGTTTGCGCCAGTCCCACTTCGTGCAGCAGGATGCCGTCATATAGATTGCGGCGCACCTCCGCCATCACCGCCTGGGGAGAAACACCATCCAGCCCGTCGCACGCAACAGCGATCTCCTGTTGCAGCCGCTCTTCCTCCAGCGGCACGGAGCGGCCATTCGGCAATCGCACCTGCAGTTGCGGTTGTGCATTCGGCACTGCGTGCTCTTCGCGCTTGCGGCGTTCTTGCGCGCGCTCCTCCCGGTACAGCACGTACGCGCGCGCCACCTTATGCTCGCCGCTGCGCATCAGGGCAAGCTCCACCTGGTCCTGTATGTCTTCGATATGGATCGCCCGCGACATGCCGGATCGCCGTTCCAGCGTCTCCACGATGTGCTGCGTTAACGACACGACCGCTTCGTGAATGCGGCGCGACTCAGCCGCCCCCGTACCCTCTACGGCGAGGAACGCCTTGGTGATGGCGACAGAGATCTTGCTCGCCTCGAAGGGCGAGAAGGAACCATTCCGCCGGATCACCTGGAATGCGCGATCCTGTCCGGCTCTCATCGGCGCTTCCACAGGATGGATGAACGGTTGCAGTGAGGAGACGGGAACGGGATCGAAGTTGGAAGATGTGTACGCGGCCATGGAGCGTCTCCTTGGCCTCAGACGGCGATGCGAAGAAACAGCGGCCTGCGAACGGACCAGCCCCTGCCACCTCGCCTCCCCTCGGAGGCGTCAGCGAATGTTTCCGCGGCAGGTCTTCGGACTCACAGGCTCAACCCTACTTGCCGGACTTCCCAGGCGCTAACCCAGTGTCATCTTCGGCGTTCGTACCTGCTTACCGCTGCGGGGCAGCTCCGGAGTTTCACCGGATTCCCTTTTCACTCTCCAGGCCGGAGAGACCGCGAATGCAGCCTACTATATCTAGACAGCGCGGGTTCAGCAACACCAATCCGTTGTGGATATTCTGATTCCATCCTCATCCGTCCCTATTCGCAAACCATGTACTCTGTGGCTATGGCCGGCAAGCCGAAGGGCCGCATCGCCCCGCGCATCGACGAAGCGCTGCTCACCGAAACTTTCTTCGAACAGCTCGCATCGGGCACAGTTCACGATGCGCTGGTAGCGGAGAGGGAATTGCCGTCACTCTCGAGTCCGCGTGGGCAGGCTGCCTCCATGGAAGGCTGTCTATGGCGTGCGGTCATGCTCTCCGATCCCAAGGCGCAGCGTCTGCGTCTCCGCGATGCGCGCATCGAACAATCGGATCTCGCCAACATTGATATGACCGGCGCCGCCTTGGAACGGATCGAAATCCTCGCCACCCGTCTCACCGGCGCAACCTGCGGTGAGTCGCAGCTCAAGAGCGTGCTGTTTCAGGAGTGCAAACTCGACTTCGCACTCTTTCGCATGGCGCATCTCGAACGCTGCGTCTTTGAAAAATGCAATCTCATCGAAGCCGATTTCTATGGCGCCGATCTTACCGGTGCCATCTTTCGCGGCTGCGATCTGAGTCGCGCCGATATCTCCCATGCAACGCTCACCGGTGCGGACCTGCGCGATTGCCGTCTGGACGGGATGCGCGGCAAGCCCGTTACGATGGATGGCCTCATCATCAGCCCGGATCAGGCCGCGCTGCTCATCACCCTCTTCGGCGTGCGTGTGCAGTGGTGACATTGCCCAATGAGGCCCGGCACGATTTGGACCTCACTCCGAGCCCTTTGCCGTCCTG
>DASQRJ010000291.1:0-2935 GCA_035642955.1 Acidobacteriaceae bacterium | reverse complement strand
ATCATTGCCGGCGGCAAATTCACGCGTGCCATCGAGTGGATCGACCAGCCAGTACGATTCGGCCGGCTCCGTGATATAGCCTGCCGACACTTCCTCCTCGGCAATCACCGGCAAATCCGGCACAGCCTTGCGCAGCCCGGCGACGATGATGGCTTCCGCGGCATGATCCGCCTCGGTGACAGGCGAACGGTCTTCCTTTCGCATCACGTCGAAGCCACGCTCGCGCACCTTCAGGATGGCAGCGCCTGCCTCCAAGGCGAGTGCGGCGGCAAGTGAAATCAATGCATCGTTGTCCATGCAACGGTCATACTGACCGGTTGCCCTGATGGCAACGCAAAGCAGCTAGTCGGCAGAGACAGTGGCGTCCTGGCGGGATCTTCTGCGCCGCGACCTTGGCGCGGGCTGTTCGCCTCCGGGACTACGCCGCCGGGCCGCCTTGGGCGAGCTGGCTGCTTCAGCCGGTTCCGGTCGAGCAAGCGGCTCCGGCACCGGCGCGACGAATACTGGCTCTACCAGCGGCGTCACCGCGGGACGCAGCACCGGTTGGGCCAGGAATATCTCTGCGACCTCCTGTACGGCGATCGGTTCCAAGCCCCGCATGCATGCGAAGGCGCGTGGGCAGTCCTCCGTTCGGGCCAGGTAACAGGGACTGCACGACATATTGCGGCGCACGGCGACAGCACGGGCGCCGATAGGACCCCATTCGATCGCGTCAACTACCCCTGAATGAATACCGATGGTCGGCACGCCAAGTGCCGCAGCAATGTGCTTCGGTCCCGAGTTGTTGCCAACGTACAAGGCGCAGGCACGCAACAATTCGGGGAGCTGACGCAGTGACGTGCGGCCAACCAGCGACACCACCGCTTCCCGGTGCATCACGTGTTCCTGCACCTGTTCCGCGAGCTCCTTTTCTTCCGGGCCACCAATCAGCACGACGTTGATGGCGTTCTTCTCAATCAGCAGGTCGACCAGCGAGGCGAAATGCTCGGCCGGCCATTGGCGCATGATATTGCCGACACCGGGATGCACTGCCACCACCGGACGATTGAACAGCGCCTTCGCATAATCAGGCAGGAACTCCGGTGCGCCGGAGGACTGGGCCACCAGATTCAGTTGCGTGCGGTCGGACGTTCCAGCAGTGCCAATCGCCTCGACCAGATTGATCAGATCGTCTGTCACGTGACTGCGTTTGCGCAGCAGGTGCCGGTCGCCCTCCCACTCGAGCGATATGTCGAGGAAGGGAAACTGGCCCATGTAGTCGTAGCCCGCTAGGAACCGCGCCGGCGTGTAGCGAAGCACATCGCGCGTATCCAGATGCTTCCGCAAATCTACGGCAATATCGAAACGATATGGTCGCAGCCGCTCACGCAGATCCTCGTACTCCTCCTTGCTGATCTCCTTCTGGCCAAGACCGGACACCGCGTGGAAAAACTCGAATTCGATGAATTCGTCGATGCAGTCCTCGATTTCCGCGAAGGCGCGAGCAGCACGACCGGCGAGCACATGGATCGAGGCTCCGGGGAATATCTGCTTCAACCGCCGAATGGCCGGAATGGCGGTGACGAAATCACCGATGTGATCAACCTTCACCACAAGTATCCGTTTGATTTCGTCGTCGCGGAACAGCGGATGACCCGCATAAATCACCTCAGCAGGTTCGTCATCAGGCCGGTAGTCATCCGAATGACGAGTGAGCCGCGGGCTGAAATATGGATCACCGGTGGCGAATATTGTCCTCCACCGCTCCTCGAACTGCACGAGATCGAACACATCCTTCATCCGGTCACGGCTCGCCGCTTCATAATGCAGCAGGGTCGCATAGGGCGTATATACAGTGAGCTTGCCTGCCTCATGCGCACGCAGGCAGAAATCCAGATCGTTGTTGATGATCTGATGTGCTTCGTCGAAGCGGCCGAGCGCTTCGTACACGGTGCGCCGCATCAGCATGCAGGCACCGGTCACCGCAATGACATTGCGCTGGGTAAGAGCCAGGCCGAAATAACCAGGTTCGTCAGCGGCGCCGAAGCGGAATGCATGCCGCGCCGTCCCAAGCGTGGCCAGGAACATGCCGGCATGCTGCACTTTGTTGTCGGGATACAGAAGTTGCGGGCCGACGACGGCGACCTCCGGCCTCTGTGCATGCTCGAGCAACGCATCGAGCCAGTCGGGCTGAACCACCTCGATATCGTCATTCAGGAACAGCAGATATTCGCCTGTGGCGACCTCCGCCCCTAGATTGTTGAACCTCGACCAGTTGAAAGCATCCGCGGTCGGCGCGATCTTGTCGGCGTTCTGCTGTAGCCAGATTTTCCATGCGATCTGATCGTCGGGAATATTGTCGACACAGACGATCTCGATGTTCGGATAGGCTGTGCGTTCGCGCAGGGATTTGATGCAGGTCTCTATGTAGCCTTTGGCGCCGCAGGTCGGGATGATGATCGAGACCTTACCGCTTACCGGGCGCGTCCGCCGCAGACGCCATGTGCCGGGTATCGCGGTAGGCTTCACCTCGGCCGGCGTGCCAAGGCGCGCTGCGGCCCGCGCCAGCGCAGCAGCTTCCATCTCGGCGTCGTCGATCGGTTGTGTGCCGCGCAGGCACAACAATTTCGGAACATGATGGATATACGTCGCACGTTCGGCGCAGCGCAAAGCGAGATCGTATTCACCATTCTCCTGCAGTTCGCGGGTTGTTGCGCCACAACGGCCGAGCAGCGCGGCAGATGCGAACCATGGCCGGCCGAAATAATTGGTCGATAGCAGGAGATCCGGTGAATAATCCGGCTTGAAAAACGGCTCATGATCGTGGGTGACCGGGCTGACGCGTGATTCGTCAGCATAGATCAGATCCGCCTCGCGCTGCAGCCCGGTCGCCAGCGCTATCTGCAACAGCGCGTCGCAGCCAAGCTGATCGCCTGCGCCAAGCAACCCCACGAAG
>DASQRJ010000290.1:0-2351 GCA_035642955.1 Acidobacteriaceae bacterium | reverse complement strand
CGTATCATCGTAGCCATTGCCCTACTGCTGATGGCCGCATTCGGTCCCGGCGTGGGGTTTCGCCGGATTACCAATCCAAACTTGGATCCGCGCGCCGCTGCGCGTGGCCAACTGGATCACCGCCGTGCCACCGTCCTCATTCTCCGCATCCTCGCCGCCATGATCGGTTTCTGGCTCCTGTTCTTTTCCATCGTCCAGTTGCTGCACGGCCATGGCCAGTTGCCGCGCTAATAAGCACAGATGGTGTAAGGTAGGTTGCCAATCCGAACGCGGCCGTTCTCTCAAGGAACGGCTGCTCAGAACCGAGCTCGCCACATGACGGTATCTGTGCTCTTGCATTAAGGAGCAAAGGCGCCTATCCAAACCAGCCCCAGACCAGCTCCCAAAACGAGCCTTGGACCGGTGTGGTTCGCACCCACCACGAATCAGCCGCGCAGGCTACACTGGAGTGAAGTGCCGCGCCGCGCCCAACTCGCCCTCGCGCTGATTCTCCTGCTGGTGCTCACGCCGCTGGCGGGTGCGAACTGCGGTATCGAGTGCCTGGCCGCAGCTCCGCATTCATCCATGCACGCGGCATCGGCGCAGGACGGCTGCCTGCGCGCCTCGACCTGCTGTCACTCCGGCGGCCAAGCCATCTGCCGTGCTGCGAATACAGCGGACACCCCCGCCGCGCTCCTCTCCGCGGATACAACCGCGCCGCACGATGCGCCCGCACTCGCTGTGGCCGTCGCCGCAGAAGCTCTGCCACAGAATCCCCGCACCATCGCTGCCCGTGGCATCGAAAGCTCGCCGCCCGGCCAGCTTTGCTCCGCCCTTCCCATCCCGCTGCGCGTTTAAGAGCCATCCCCGCTGAAGAGCCCTGCGCATACGTGCGCGCGGCTATGCCTTTTCCTCTTCACACAGCAGGGACCTCTCCCCATGAAAAATCTGAGTAGCAATCGAAGCAGCAATCGACGCAGCTTTCTTCAGCGCGCCCTCGGCTTTGGCGCTGGTTTCGTTGCCGCCCCCGCCCTCTTCGCCGATGAAGCCACCCATCGCGGTCCGGACTCCGGCTCCGCACGCCCCATTCTCGATCTCGCTCGCAACAGCGCCGCTCCAGCGCACAACGTTCCGGTGACCACCCCGGACATCCGGGAGCTGCCCTTCACCCTCGAGAACGGCGTCAAGGTCTTTCACCTCATCGCCGAGCCGGTGAAACAATCCATCCTGCCCAACAAAACGCTCGACCTCTGGGGCTTCAACGGCTCCGCGCCCGGCCCCACCATCCAGGTCAACCAGGGCGATCAGGTCCGCATCGTCTTCGATAACCACCTGCCCGAGTCCACCTCCATCCACTGGCACGGCTTTGAAGATCAGGTGCGCTACGACGGCCAGCCCGGCATCTCGCAGCAACCTGTCCTGCCCGGCGGACGCTTCGTCTACGAGTTCCATATCCGCCAGAGCGGGACGTTCTTCTATCACTCGCACATGTCCATGCAACAGATGATCGGCATGCTCGGGGGCTTCATCATGCATCCCGCCGAACCCTATCAGCCCGCGGTCGATCACGATTTCCTGATCAACCTGCAGGAGTACGCTGTGCTCCCTTCAAGCACTATTCCGAACTCGATGAGCATGGAGTACAACTGGCTCGTCCTCAACGGCAAGGCCGGTCCCGCCATCACGCCGATGATCGTGCCGCTCGGCAGCCGCGTGCGCATCCGCTTCGTGAACCTCGGCATGGATCATCACCCCATGCACCTGCACGGTCACACCTTCTACGTCACCGGCACCGAAGGCGGCCGCATCCCGGAGACGGCATGGTGGCCCGGGAACACGGTGCTCGTCGCCGTCGCGCAGGCGCGCGACATCGAGTTTGTCGCCAACAATCCCGGTGACTGGATGGTCCACTGCCATCTCCCGCACCACAATATGAACCAGATGGCCTCCACGGTAGGCCGCGTGACGCGCATGAGCGGAATGGGGGGCATGGCGTCTGGGCAGGGTGCGGGAATTCCCGCCGGGATAGACATGAACACCAGCATGGGGATGCTGCAGGGCACCCCGGTCGTCCCCGGGGGCGACGACTACGGCGCATCGCTCGGCCGCGGCATGGGCTTCGCCGCCGACAACGACATGGCAACAACCAACGGTCCGCTCTCGCAACCCGCCATGCACGAGGGAATGCCGGAAATGCAGATGGGCCATGCCATGAGTCCCGGCGATGTAGCGCCCGACGCGAACCGCGTCCCGAACTTCCCCCAGGACGCCTTCATGGAGGGATCCATGATGGAGATGGACGCGATGGTCGCCAGGCCCGCGAACGCCGGTCTGCTTCCCGGATGGAGCGCCCAGATGCAGGGCATGATGAC
>DASQRJ010000289.1:0-2369 GCA_035642955.1 Acidobacteriaceae bacterium | reverse complement strand
TGCCGGAGATGGCGTTTCCGGATATGGATATGCCGCGTTTGCGGCTTTGATGGTCACGGGCCGGCTTACGGGAGACTCGGTCGTGGCCCGCATCGGCGAAGAGCGCGCACTGCTCGCAGGCGGTTTGCTGGCCGCAGCGGGCTTGGGGGTAGTTATCGGCACTGGCTGGGAGCACCTGACGAGCGAACTCTGGTGGCTGCTGGGCTTCGCGCTGGTGGGTGCAGGTCTGGCAAATGGATCGCCGGTGATTTACCGCACCGCGGGCCGTGTTCGCGATGTGCCCGCCGGCGCAGGAATCGCGACGACAGTTGGCATTGGATATGCGGGATTGCTGGCCGGCCCACCCGGACTTGGCTTTGTGGGAAAACATGCCGGGCTCACATCGATTCTGATCTGCGTCATGGTGCTCTGTTGTGTGATGGCCTTGAGCTCGCGGCTGGTACGCGGACTCGCTGCGCCGCCGCTCTAGCCAGTGCTAGGGTTTTCCATCGCACAGTGGCTTCTACTGCATCCGGCGTTCCAGCGACGGCAACAGCCAAAGACCGGCCGATACTTCAATAGGTGGTGATTTCTGTGCCACGCGATTCGCGCGCAAAGGACATCACGATTGCGATGAACAGTGCAACGGCAATGGTCGTGCCGGCCAGCACCGGCCCGTAGCTGCCGGTATGTTCCGCCGTGCGGGCCTGGATATTTGCAACCTTCGACGCGATGAGGTTTCCGAGCTGATAGACGACACCCGGGAAAGTGGCACGAACGGGACCAGGCGATATCTCGCTGAGATAGACCGGGATCACGCCCCACGCACCCTGCACCATGAATTGCACCAGAAAGGCGCCGGTCGCCAGGGCTACGGGGCCATGCGTCAGCATGGCTACCGGAGCTGCGGGAATGGCGAGCAAAGCAGCAGTGATGATGGCGCGCTTTCTCCCCCAGCGTTCGGAGAGCGCACCGAAGACCACGCCGCCGGTAATCGCCCCCAACGCAAGCACGATGCCGATGATGCTGACGGTGTGCGGGTCGAAATGATGGTCGCTCTGCAGAAAGAGTGGATGCAGGTCCTGGCTGCCATGACTGAAGGCGTTGAAGCCGGACATCAGCAGAACAAGGAACAGAAACAGCGGCAAATAGCTCCGGATTCCCTGCCACAGTCCGGATAGCGACGTTCCCGCGCCGCGTGCGGCCCGTCCCTGCTGCCAGGCCGGTGATTCCTCGACTTTCAGGCCAATGTACCCGGCGACCAGCGCCGGCAATGCGCCCACGATAAACATGCCGCGCCAGCCAACGGACTCGAAGAGCAACCCGAAGGCAGCGGCGGCAACCAGGTATCCAACGGAATAGCCCTCCTGCAGCAGACCGGAGAAGAAACCGCGATTCTCCTTGGGCAGGGTTTCAAATGCCAGGGCGGCGCCAACCCCCCACTCGCCGCCCATCGCGATACCGAAGAGAGCGCGCAGAACCAGCAGCACATGAAGCGACGGTGTGAAGGCGCAGGCCAGCTCCAACACGGAATAACAGAGAATATTGACGATCAGGGTCGGCCGCCGCCCGATGCGATCCGCCATCCAGCCGAAGAGGAGCGCCCCGACGGGCCGGAAGGCGAGAGTGAGAACGAGCGCTTCCGTTACCGCGCTTTTGGCAACGCTGAAATCTGTCGCAATGGCGGATACGCAAAAGACCAGAATGAAGTAGTCAAACGCATCCAGCGACCAGCCCAGGAAACAGGCCGCAAAGGCGTGGCGCTGCCTCGTCGTAAGGGCGCGGAATGGGGCCAGAAGGTTCGGCAACAGACGCCAGCATAGCAGCAGGTGCTGGGTGAGACCGATCTGCAGGACCCGAGGGCGCAGCAGCCTGCTGAAAGATTTCGAGGCGTTCGATGGCAGCAGAAACGCAAGAGGGAGGCCGGATGGCCTCCCCACTTGCAAAGCTGAGTTTGCTTGAGCCGCTACTTCTCCGCCGGGGCGGCCTGGTGTGCAGGCAAGGGCGTCAGCACGGCGTCGCCGCCTTCGGCATTGACGGCGCCATCTGAAAATTTCTTGTGCAGCTGGTGGTGCAGGCAATACAGCGCCAGTTCGAGCCGGTCCGAGACGCCGAGTTTGTCGTAGATCTTGCGCAGGTAATTCTTAATGACCTGTTCGGTGGTTCCCAGCTGATAGGCAATTTCCTTATTGCGCTTGCCCTGCGTGATGCAGGTGATGATCGCCATCTCCTTGGGAGAAAGACGCGGCTGGCTCTTCGGACTGGTCAGAGCGGTGGCCTGGGAGCGGTACGCCTCGATCACCCAGTTCACAGACTGGTTGTCGATCCAGGTTTCGCCCTGTGCGATCTTGCGGACGCATTTGACCAGCAGATCCGGCGAAATCGACCGG
>DASQRJ010000288.1:0-2740 GCA_035642955.1 Acidobacteriaceae bacterium | reverse complement strand
GCCCAGCATGCCGATGCAGAACGGCGCCGCGAGCTGCATATCCGTAGACGCGCCGCGCGCGAAGGCGATGATGCCGGCGCAGCTTGCCGTAATCAGCGCGGCATCCAGTTGACCGCCCGGACGGAAGCGCCGGATGTGCAGATAGATGAGTGAAATCAGGATGAAGGCAAAACTGGCGGAGGGCAGGCGCGCGGACCAGTCATGCACCCCGAAGTCCTTAAAGGAAAACATGGCGCGCCAGTAGTACAGAGCCGGTTTTTCCAGCCAGGGCTTGCCGTAGAGGATCGGCGTGATGTAGTCGTGCCGGGCCAGCATCTCGCGCGCGATCTGGGCATAGCGTGGTTCATCCGCGCCCACCAGCCCTAGGCCGTCGCCGCCAAAGATCGGAACCAGTCCGTAAAAGAGGAAGAACGCCGTGAAGACGAAGCACACCGCGGTCTCTATGGAGAGCCCCAGCGATGGAAAGCGTGCCGTGAGCGCCTGCAGTCTGGCGAAGGGTGCAGACGCGTGGCTCTGTCCGTCAGTCTCTTTCACAGTCGTCCGGCCCTCAGGCTATCAGATGACCGTTACGAGAGCGGCGGCTGCCGCCCGGCAACCGCTCTCGTGAGTCGACAGGGAACGGGGCAGATTTCAAACGCGGCGAAGCTCGTCGCCTATGCAGCCACTGCGAAAGAGAGACCCTTTTGAGAGCGATCTAAATATGGCAAGAGACCGCGCCGCGCTTCTCTAAGTACTTCTGGTGGTACTCCTCGGCACGCCAGAAGGTGGCCGCCGGTACCACCTGCGTGGCAATCGGCTTTGCATGCTTGTGGCTCGCGTCGAGGCGTGCAATCGCAGCGCGCGCGGCCGCTTCCTGCTCCGGTGAGTGGAAGAAAACGACAGTGCGGTACTGCGCTCCCCAGTCCGGGCCTTGCCGGTTCACCTGCGTCGGATCGTGCAGCTCGAAAAACAGATCCAGCAATGCAGAGTAGCTGACCTTCTGCGGATCGAAGGTCAGTTCCACCACTTCAGCGTGGCCGGTACGGTCCGTGCACACGTCCTTGTATGTGGGATTCTCGAGCGCTCCGCCCTCATATCCGACGGCGGTTTCCACCACGCCCGGCACCTGCTGGAAGCGTGCTTCCACGCCCCAGAAGCAGCCGGCTCCAAATGTCGCTTTTTCCATGACTCACTCCCACCCATTCGATGCGTTGGTTACTGTCAGCGGCTCACGCGCTTCCCGCCGGCTGGCTTTGCGGTACGTTTCCGGGCCGGCCGTGCCACCGGCAAATGCCGATCCTCGACCTTGCGCAGAGCCCGCGGCGGCTCCGGCGCCTTCTTGCGCGGCCGCCCCGCACGCTCCAGCGCTGCTACTTCGCGCGGCTCCAGCTCGCGTACTTCGCCGGGAGGCAGGTCCAGCACCAGGGTCCCATAGCCCACACGGCGGATCTTCTCCACGTGGTGGCCTATCTCTTCAAACAGCTTGCGGATCTGCCGGTTCCGCCCTTCGGTCAGGACGACTTCGTACCATGGGTTCTCCGCATCGCGCATCAGCCGGACCGTCGCCGGCTCGGTCAGAACGCGCCCCGCACCACCCCCGGGCTTGCCCCGCTCGATCATGATGCCGCGCCGCAACTGCTCTATCGCCGACTCTGTAGGCCGTCCGCTCACCTTCACCAGGTAGGTCTTCTCCACGCGCGCCGCCGCGCGGGTCAGCGCATTGGCCAAAGTCCCGTCATTGGTCATCAGCAGCAGGCCCTCGCTCTGATAGTCGAGCCTTCCCACCGGAAAGACCCTGCCGGCGACGCGCTCAAAGAACTTCATCACCGTCGGCCGGCCCTCCGGGTCGGAAACGGTGGTCACGTAGCCCTTCGGCTTGTTCAGCATGTAGTAGCGAGGCTGCTCCGGCCCCTGCAGCAGCTTCCCGTCCACACGAATATGATCCCGTGCCGGATCGGCCTTGGCGCCCAGCTCCGCAATCACCTGGCCATTCACGCGAACGCGCCCTTCGGTGATCAGCGTCTCCGCCTTGCGCCGCGACGCCAGCCCAGCCGCCGCAATGATCTTCTGCAGCCGTTGCAGCGAACCTGCGTCAGCCGGCGTCTCCGGCCCGGGCCGGCTCATCCCTGGCCTGCCTTCTGCTCTTCCATCACGGATTCTTCCCTGGCAGATTCTTCTGCCGCAGTGTCGTCGACCGGGTGGACAAGGTTGCCCTCAAGAGCCTCGGTCTCTTCGTCATCCTCGTTCAGGGACTGTTCCGCCTCGCTGGTCGTCAAGCCCCCTTCGTGCGCAGGTTCCAGCTCGGCGTCTGCCAATTCGCCGGCCATCTTCTCGAACTCCTCGATGCTCGGCAGCTCGTTCAGGTCTTTCAAACCGAAGCGCAGCAGAAACTCCTTCGTTGTCTTGTAGAGGATCGGCCGCCCAATCACCTGCTTGCGCCCCGCGGTCGTGATCAGCTTGCGCGCGAGCAGGCTGCCCAGCACGCCTGCCGTCTCCACGCCGCGGATCTCGCTGATCTCCGGCCCCGTTACCGGCTGCTTGTAGGCGACCACCGCCAGCGTCTCCAGCGCCTGCAGGCTGAGCTTCATCGGCGGCTTCAGGCTCTTCACGAATGAACGGATCGCATCGTGATACTCCGGCTTGGTCGCCATCCGGTAGCCGCCGGCAATCTCGCGAATCTCGACGCCGCGGTCGCTCGTCTCCAGCTCCGCCATCAATGCATCCACCATCTGGCGCAGGTACTCGCGAATGGCGCGCTCCT
>DASQRJ010000287.1:0-4829 GCA_035642955.1 Acidobacteriaceae bacterium | reverse complement strand
ACGGTTCCCTGCCGTATTTCGAGCTTCTGCTGCAGTCCAACAACATGAACGGCAACGCTTCCGACTCCGAAGTCATCGGCTACCGTACGTCCTCCGGTTGAATGGGCTCTCTGAAGCAAGATGAAAGAGCCTGACGCAAATGGTCAGGCTCTTTCTTTTCAGGACAGTAGTCGTGTTCATTTCACAGATTCGGACTCCGTATTTTTGCCTTGGTCTCTGCCGGAATTGGCCATCCCTCTGTGCGTTCACTGGCCAATAAGGTATAGAAGTCGTAGCTTTCGTTTTCTTTTCCGGCCAATGAGCGGGTCGTCTCGTCAAGCGGCAGCACGCTTAGCAGTCCGCATGGCGTCGGCGAAGGTGCAGAAACGATGGGTAGCGACGGCGGATTGAAGTTGGGGTTCTCAAAGTCAAGTGCGTGAGCGAGATTAGCAACATCGTTCGAGGTATCGCGGCGCGTGAGCGGCTCGAGGCCGAAGCGCCACTCGATCAGTTTCAACACCGATGTGTGGTCATAGATCAGTGAGTCGACGCGCGGCTTCGTGGGGTCTCCCGCAGAAAAGGGCGAGGCTACGACGACGGGGACGCGGCATCCCAGCAGGGCTTTGCCGTCCACCAAGTCGGTGTCGACATTGTTGGGTGCGGTAGCCCGCGGAGGTGGGATGGTGTCGTAGAAGCCGCCCCATTCGTCGCGATTGACGATGAGGACTGTACTATTCCAATTCGGACTTTCCCTCAACGTCTTATACAGCTTGCTCAGGAACGCCTCGCCGGCACGGATGTCCGCGTGGGGATGATCGTCGTTGCCTTCGCCATCGTCGAGGATGGTGTATCTGGGATCGACGAAAGACACGGCAGGCAATGCACCGGAAAGCACGTCGAGCTCGAACTCATCGTAGATACCGGAGATGTCGAGATACTTTAATCCCCAGAGCGCCAGGAAGGGCACATTGGAGAAATAGTATTTGCAACTGACACCGGCCTTCTGCAGATTATCGAAAATTGTCGGAAGAGAGCTCAAATCGACGGTATTGGATAGACGATCGGTCTGCGCAGCGTAAGAAAAGATGCGATTGGGGAATGTCGGTCCCAGGATCGATGCGAAGTAGTTGTCGAGTGTAGTGAAGTTGCGGGCGAAGCCGCTGAGGAACGGAAGCTGCGCTTCGGTATAGTAGCCGATGCAGAAGTTGTCGTTCGTAGTAGTGCGCAACCATCCATCCATCTTTCCGCCGTCGACCTCACTGCGTCCCCCAGCGTAAGAATGGTCGGGATCGGGATGAGCGCAGCCGACGAAATCAGTGAGGTTATATGTGGGATGAGCAATGCCTTGCGAATCAAGGTAGGTGAGGCCAGCCTGCGTGCCATGCGCCCCTGGCAGCCAGCCCAGGAGGTGGTCGAAGCTGCGATTCTCCATCGTGACGACAACGATATGCTCGATGCCGGAACCGGTGGGATTGGGAAGCTGGGTAAGAGGGATTGCAGCCGGAGACTCGGCCTGTGCGTGAACTACTGAGGGAGGGATGGCGGCGGCGGCGGACACAGTTGCAGCCCGCCGCAGGAAATCTCTGCGGTTGACGCTCATGGAGAGCTCCCTTCGCTGCGCGGCGTTCGGCGCCGTACCAAGCCGATGCGCGCGCACCTCCAGTATGTGATGTGCAAAGCCGGCAGCGAATTGGTTAACAGCGGATGAATTGCCAATCTGTGCTTTACGCGGATTGGCTCGCGCCCAGCATGAGTTGGTTGAGCGCTTCGTAGATGGATCTAGTGCCCGTCGCCATTCGTGCGAAATTTGTGCACATATTCCGGGACGACAATGTCCTTCGCCAGCCTGGGATCGCGCAGCGGAACCGTCGCTCGCAGGTGCAGCGGCACAACACCCGCCCAGACCGACAGCGCGTAGTCTTCTTCATCATCCATCGGCGGCCCGGAGCGGATCTTCGCGGACGCGTCTTCTATCGTGAACTCCAGCACGGAGGTGGCTTTGAGCTCTTTCGCGGTGGGACTGCGCACCTCTTCCCAGCGCCCGGCGATCAGGTGGTCAGAAACAACCCGTAGTGCTTCCGCTTTACCCTGGACGTCGTCAATTTTGCGTGCGGTTCCGAAGGCCACGACAGAGCGGTAGTTCATGGAGTGGTGAAACGCAGATCGCGCGAGCACGATGCCATCCACGTGAGTGACGGTGACACAGGCGGGCACACCCGCGGAAAGCTCGCGAAGCATCCGGCTGGCCGCCGAGCCATGCAGATAGAGCTTGTCTGGCCCGTCTGTATCTTTTGCGCGCCCATACAGCGTCGGTATGACAAACGGCTGATCGTCGATGCAGAATCCGACATGCGCGAGAAAGCCGGCATCCAGAATGGCGTGAATCGTCTTTGAGTCGTACGCGCCGCGCTGTGGCAGCCGGCGTACCGTTGCGCGATCCGTCAAAGGGCGGGGCTCTCCATTCGGGTCGAATCTATCGTCCAATTTGTCTCCCAGGTCTTTCCTTCATCCATGGAGAAAGCTTGTTCCCAGTGGCACTCTCTGGGCGACTGCACCTGCCAGATGAAGCGCACGAACACTGGTTTGCCGCCGATCTCTTCGTGATCGTAGAACTCACCGCGGCCGTTTGCAAAGTGGCCGACAGTGGGAGGCATGGAGAAAGCGCCCGCCTTGCCATTGGCCCAGTAGATGCTCCACTCATGAGTATCGGCGTTGTAGAGCCGGACCGTCATGCCTTCGATATGACCGGATGGACTGTTAGCCTCAAACTCATCCACATTCGCGCGGCCGTCCCACAGCTTTCGCGCCACAGATGTGCCATCGAATTCGACCCACTGCTTCGATCCGGTGAGAGGATGCACCAGGCGGCGGTTATGCAGGCGCCACTTTCCAATATAAAAGTCGAAGTCGTGCTGGCCATCGTGTTGTCCATTGGCCTGGACGGTCTGCGCCGCCACCATGCCTGCAGACTGGTGCCAATACCATCGCCCCGCTGCAGCTAGAAGCAGAAGCGCCGCGATTGCGAAGAGGTTGCACACTCGATTCAGCATGTACATAATGGTCGTCCATCATCTGGTATTTTGAAAGGTCCACTTTGTGCAGTCATGCTGATACCACTTACGAAAGACGGCGAACCGCTTTCGCGTCAGGTGTATCTGTGGATACGCCATGCCATTGTGGAACGCGCGCTGCGGCCGGGCGAATCGCTGCCCTCGACGCGCGAACTCGCTGAAGAAAACTCGATTTCGCGCACGGTCGTGGTGCAGGCGTATGACCAGCTCATTGCCGAAGGTTTCATTCAGGGGCGCCGCGGATCAGGCACCTACGTCTCAGAGCATCTGCATCCGAGGGCATCGCCGGCGCCGCAGCGAGCAGCGCGGGTACGGCTCTCGCACTTCGGGACGGCCGCCACTGCCATCGCGCGCGGTGGACGATCGCCAGTGAATGAGGCGCCTGCCATGCGCTATGACTTTGCGTACGGAAGGGGTTCGCTCGATGAGTTTCCGCTGGCGGCGTGGCGCCGCATTTTGCTGCGCCGTACCAGGAGCGCCCCTTTACGCTCCTTCGATTACGGCGCCGCAGCGGGAAACCCGGCCCTGCGTGAGGCGATCACCGGGCATCTGCGACGCTCTCGTGCCATTCACTGTGACGTATCCCAGGTGATCATCCTCAACGGATCGCAGCAGGCACTCGATCTCGCCATTCGCCTGCTGCTGAATCCGGGCGATCCGGTTGCGGTCGAAGATCCGCACTATCACGGCATGCGGCAGGTGCTGCTCGCGGCGCGTCTGCGGGTACGGCCCGTCCCCGTGGACCATGATGGCATCGATCTAAAGCGGATGCCGCGGCATGCCAGGCTAGCGTTGGTGACACCATCGCATCAGTTTCCTACCGGCGCGGTGCTTTCCCTGCAGCGGCGGCTGGCCCTGCTTGCCTGGGCGCGGCGCGCCAACGCTGTCATTGTGGAAGACGATTACGATGGTGAATTCCGCTACGAGGGCGAGCCGCTGGAACCTCTCCAGAGTCTCGACCGCGACGGCAGAGTGCTGTACGTCGGCACCTTTTCGCGCACCATGTTTCCTGCGCTGCGCATCGGCTACGTGGTCGCGCCGCAACCTCTGGTCTCGGCATTTACCACCGCAAAGTGGCTCACCGATCGCCACACCGCAGTGCTGGAGCAGGAGACACTGGCGGAGTTCATCGCCTCCAGCGCATACGAACGGCACCTGCGCCGCACGCGCCGGGCGAACACAACGCGGCGCGCTGTGCTGCTTTCGGCTATTGAGCAGTACCTCGGCGACCGCGTCACGGTCAGCGGGAGCCGCTCCGGCACCCATATCGTCTTGTGGCCCCGCACGAAAGTATCCGAGACGGATACCATTGCTCGCGCCGCCGCCCGCGGTGTTGGACTCTATGGCATCGCCGACTACTACCTTCGACAACCCACGGCGCCAGGATTTCTGCTGGGCTATGCGAATTTGACCGTCGCGCAGATTCGCGACGGCATCCGGCGGTTGGGCGAGGTGCTGTAGAGCATTTTCGGTAATACTGTGAACCGCCGAGATGCATTCGGTGTGGCTTTTCCTTAACGAAAAGCCACCAGAGCGGTCGCTGGACGGTCTACACCTATACCGAAAATGCTCTAGCTGCGGCTCGATCGTCTATCGGTTGGCGTCGTCCGTGCGTGGGTGCGCCGCGGCGACGGCAGGGACGCCGGCGGTGGTGTTCCTGCTTAGCGTTGCAGCGCTCGGAGGCACCGTGATTGTGTTCGCAATCGCTGGGTCGTCGCGCAGGTGCAGGTACAACTCGCCGTCGGTGGGCCGGGGTACCGCGAGCGAGGGATTGGTGTA
>DASQRJ010000286.1:0-3331 GCA_035642955.1 Acidobacteriaceae bacterium | reverse complement strand
AGCAGATGCTTCGTTCCCCGCGATAGCCAGCGCAGCCGTGGGTTAGCCGCAAAAGGCAGCCGTTCTTCCGGAATACGGAGCCCGTAGTAGTAGTGAATGCGATGCGGCGCATGTGGCGCATAACTCGCAATCGTCTTTTCTACTTCGGTCTCCGTCCAGCGGTAGATGTAGTTGGGCACGCATGTGTTGCGCACTCCGCCGTAGCGAAAATTGTGGGAGCGTACGGCGCACGTCTCATACAGCGGCACGCGTCCCGCACGCACAGCAGTGCGCATCAACAGGCTGTCGCGCGCTTCAAAGGCGAGCACGCCTTTTCGCGCAACCCGGTACATCTCCAGCAGCGCACGGTGCGGCGATGCGCAATGATGCAATCCGGCATGCACAATGCAGTAGTCGAACGCGCCATCCGGAAAGCGCAACGCCTCCGCATCCTGAAAGCTCCACGCATAGGGCGAAAACTCATCTCCACGGAGGCGCTCATCCAGATTCGAAATGGTCACCGCGGCGAAACCCTCGTCAACAAGCGTGTCGCGGTCGAGTTCTCCGCCGCATGCCACCAGAACAGACTGGTCCCTGGGAATTCCCGACTTCCGAAGAATCTTCGCGTAGAAAGACTGCATTGGGGCCCTTGGCCTTTGCTCTTTCTCGAGCAGGAAAATCTTATACGTCTTTACGCTTCCATCTCAACGCAGCCGGTCCCGTACCTCGGGACGCACCAGATAGAGAAAGAAGATCAGGTTCAGGAACGACATCACCAGCGCCGCCGCCATACGTGTGTGTACATAAGCCCACACGCCGTAGCTCATCAATAAAAAGCTGGCCGCGCTGGTCAGCGCCCACCCCCAGCGGTAGAGCCGGATCAGCCCCACTGCCGCCGCGAGGAAGAGCACGCACACGATGAGAAAGAGTCGCGGGAATCGTCCGGTCGCCGCGCCATAGCCAACCACTCCCGCCAGCACGAACATATACAGCGCGATGCCGGCCATCGCCGGCAGCAATCCGCGATACTCGCCCGGCGCGGTGGGCGAGTTCGTCTTCGATGAATTCATCTTCGTCATGAATGGCTCACAGCGTATGCAGGTAGCGCAGCAGATCCTGGAGCTGCTCGTCGGTAAGATCGCCGCCCGCGGGAGGCATCAAATTTCGCCCGTGCAGGATCACTTCCATCACCCGGTCATCGCGCGCCGGCGCGCCGCTCGGCAGGTACGGTTTGCGAAAGATGCCGAACAAACTCGGCCCGTGCAGCGCCTGCGTGTCATAGGCATTGTGACAGCGCGCGCAGCTAGACACAAAAACAGCACGGCCGCGCGCCTCCTCCGGCGTCAACGCCGCGAGCGCCTTGCCCGGCGGCAGGGAGTGACAGCCCACGGCAAACAGCAGACCCAACGGAACGCTCCGGAGCAGCAGTGGGAGACGAACGCGCAAGAGACGATTCTATCTGGATGTAGCCGACGCTCTCGCTACTCGGCCTGCCAGATCATCTCCACCAGTTGATCCATGGCCTTGGACTCCGCCTTCGAATCCGGCTGATGGTCATTGACGAGAATCGATAGGGCAAGCGTCCTTCCCGAGGCCGTCTCCAGATACCCGGAAAGCGCCCGCACTTCGCCCAGCGTCCCGGTCTTCGCGTCCAGCCTGCCCTTCACCGGCGAATGCGTGAACCGGCCGGAGAGTGTGCCGTCCACGCCGGCAACCGGCAGCGCCGCCCGCCAGCTCGGTCCCCACGGCTGCCGCGATGCGTAATCGAGCAGCGTCGTCGCCGCGCGCGGCGTGATCACGTCCTGATTCGACAAGCCCGAGCCGTCGAAGAAGAAAAAGTCCTGCGGCCGCACGCCGATGGAAATGAGAAACTGGCGCACCACCCGCGTTCCCTGTCCCAGCGAGCCATCGCGCGCCAGCAGCTTGCCCAGCGTCCGCAGCGTCAGCTCGGCGTGCAGGTTCTGGCTCACCTTCAGGGTCACCGTCATGTCTTCCATCAGCGGTGCGGATACGTGCGAAGCCAGCACGCGCTTCCCCGCTGGAGCCGTAGTCACCGTTTGCAGCGTCGACGGAGTCAGTGTCAGCGGCTCCTCCTGTTCCTTCCGCAGACTTTCCGTGTCCACGCTGTCGCGATGACGAGCCTTCGCCGTGCCCGTCACCGCAATGCCGCGCTGGCGCAGCATGCCGAGAAACGCGCGCGCCGCAAAATCCGCCGGATCTTCCAGCGCCAGCCCTTCGTGCAGCCCACTGCCGCCGAGCGCAATCGCACCGTAGAGGCGCACATCGAGCGAGCCCGGCGCACGATCGATGCCGTATTGCGCCCTGGGTCCGTTTTCCGTGTCGCGCGCCGCCGTCGTCAACGAATTCTGAAGCGTGTAGTAGGGCACCGCCGGGTCCCACTGCGGCGTCACGGCATCGCCCGGCTGCGCACCCGGGTCCGCATTCAGAAACACGGCGTTGTCGTTCACCGTCAGCGCGGAGATCGGCGCGCCAAACAGCCACATCAGATCGTCCCAGCTCCAGCCCGAGCCGTAACGCTCAGCCGGGAACCAGGTGTCGTCCCCGATCACGTCGCCATCCACCGCCTTCACGCCGCTTGCTGCCACCTGATCGGCCATGGCTTCCAGCATCGCGAGCGGCGGATTCGGCCGTTCTGTCTTCTCGTTATAGGGCAGCGCGCGCCCGGAGATATTCGCATCGCCCACGCCCAGGATCGCGAGGTTGCCGTGCAGCGTGCCCGTGCTGTCGATCGGCCCTTCCGCCACCACGTTCGTCGTGTACGTGAGCGACAGCGGCAGCAGCGCAGCAGCCGTCGCCGTAGTAAAGATCTTCGCGTTCGACGCCGGCTCGAAGAGTTGCCCGTCGTTCAGCGCAAAGACCTGCTTTCCGTCGAGGGCGGTCACCGAGATGCCCCAGTGCGCATTGGCAACATCCGGCTGGGCAAGCAGACGGTTCACCTGAACCGCCAGCGAGGGCCCCTTATGCCGTACATGCAGACGCCGATGCGCGGACTGCGCCGCGAGCGGAAACGGCGCAAACAGCAGCAATGCGATGGCGGGGAGGGCGCGGGAGTGCATGCACGCGGAGTGTATCAAGTGCCGGACTTGATATCTGTTGCGATACCCTGAGCCCACATGCATCGCCGCGCCCATTTCGACTGGAGGTTGCGCACGCAATCGCTCGCGCTGGGTGCGGTCACCCGTGTCATGGGCATCCTGAATGTGACCCCCGATTCCTTCTCCGACGGCGGCCTGCTGCATTCCACCGGCCACGCCGTGGAGACTGCACTCGCCATCTTCGCGGAGGGCGCGGCCATCGTCGATGTGGGCGGTGAATCCACTCGCCCCGGCGC
>DASQRJ010000285.1:0-3482 GCA_035642955.1 Acidobacteriaceae bacterium | reverse complement strand
GTCGGCTTCTTCGAGGTGACGGAGCGCGTCGGGGAGGCGGCCGGGAATCCCGGCGAGCGCCAGGCCGAGGTTGTTCTGCACGATGGGATCGTTGGGGTCGATGCGCAAGGCAGATTCAAATTCGGCGGCGGCTTCGGGCAGGCGTCCGGTATAAGCCAGGGCGGCGCCCAAATCGCTGTGGGGTTTCAGCGTATCCGGTGACAGACGCACGGCGATCTGCAGTTGCGCGATGGCGTCGGGCAGGCGGCCCATCTGGCCCAGGGCGGCGCCCAGGTCGGCCCGGGAGATCGCGGAGTTGGGATCGATGCGCACCGCAGTTTCAAAATACGGGAGAGCCTGGGAGACGCGCCCGGTGTCCATCAGGTAGCTGCCCAGGTTGTTATTGGCCACTTTGTTGTCCTTTGTGACTGCGAGCGCGTGCCGGAAGAGTGTCTCGCTGTTGCGCCAATATCCGACCTGCACCCAGGTCAGCACGGCGGAGGCCAGGCAGGCAGCCGGAGCCAAGGGAATGGCCAGCGTCTCAGCCCGCAGCTTTTTGAGGATTTCCGCTGCACCCCATATCAGCATGACCAAAAGTCCCACCATGGGGATGTACATATAGCGGTCGGCGTGGGCCTGGTCGCCCACCTGCACCAGCCCTATGACCGGAACCAGCGTGATCACAAACCAGCCCCAACCCATCCACAGATACGGCGCGCGGCGGCGCAGCACGATCACACTGGTGGTGACGACGGCCAACAGAACCGCCTCGGCGAGAAGCGGTAACAAGGCGAAGGCGAAGTGGCGCGGATACGGATAGAAGACCGCCAGCCGCGCCGGCCAGAAGGTTTGGAGGATATAGAGCGCGTAGGAATGTATCGCGTTTGCCAGACGGGCCGGGAGCGGCACGAGATTCACCGACTCGGCGTGTTGTTGCGCCAGATAGGCAATGGCGGCGGCGGCGCCCGCAAGCCCCAGCAGCGGGAGTTTCTCCCAAATGGCTTTGCGACCCCGCTGACCGAAGCGCGCCAACGGCCAGTAATCCAGGAGCAAGAGGACGAATGGCAGCGTGACCATCATCGGCTTGGCCATCGATCCCAGGCAAAAGCCCAAAGCGACCGCCAGATATCGGCCCGTGCTGGGGCGCTCCGCATATCGGACATACAGCCACAGAGTGAGAAACCAGAAGCAGGCGTTGAGCACGTCTTTGCGCTCGGCCACCCAGGCCACGGACTGCACATGGAGCGGATGCAATGCAAACAAAAACGCCACCAGCGCACTGCGCCAGCGTGTGCCTGTCGCCCGCTCAAGAAAGATGGACAACATGACCGCCGCCAGGGCGTGCAGCAGCACGTTGTGCAGGTGGTGCCAGCCGCTGTCCTGGCCAAAGAACTGGCAGTCCAGCATGTGAGAGATCCAGGTGAGCGGGATCCAGTTGCCGGTGTCGCGGGAGGTGAGAGCCCACTCCAGCCCCTGCGCGGTGATCCCCTGCCGGACGTTCGGATTGCCGATGGTGTAATCGAGATCGTCGTAGTTGACGAAATCGAAGTCGCGGACCTGGGCGTAGACCGCGAAGGTCGCCAGGAGCAGCGCCAGATAGATCAGCAGATCGAGCCTCGCGCCCGCGAGCGCGGGTGACTTCTGCGGTGGCACGGGCGGCTTGGTGCGGGGCTTGGGCAAACTCTCCCGGCGTCCGTTCACCGAGAGATCGGTGCGGACGACCCTGATTGTATTCCTGGCGCCGTGCTCAATCAGGCGTTTTGCTTCGTCCGGTCTGTTGCCTGGCGATGTACTCGCGGTCGAGCAGGGACATGAGCACGAGCGTGTTGTACTGGCCGTCGCGCAGGATGGCCTCGCGCATCACGCCGTCGCAGCGAAAGCCGTAGCTTTCATAGACGCGGCGGGCGCGGGTGTTGGTCTCGAAGACATCCAGCCAGAAGCGATGGGCGCGATGATCGAGGAAGGCGCGCGAGATTGCGTATTCGAGCAGGGCGCGACCGAATCCGCGGTTCGGGGTGCGGACCGCGATGCGCTTGAGGTACAGAGAATGGTGTTCGGAGTGGATTCCCTGCAGGATGACGAAGCCTTCGATGGTCTCCGCTTCGCCGCACACGACGAAGTATTCGTTGTCCGCATCGGACATGGCGCGACGATGCTCTTCGGCCGGCCACGCTCCTATATAGGAGCGGAACTCGGGTATCTGCTCAATGGCAACGATCCCGGGAACGTCCTCGGGCAGCGCGGCGCGGATCCTCATTGCGGCAGCATATCGCAGAGGCGAGATCAGAACCTGCCGCGCATGCGATTCAGCTGCTCCCGGTCGCGGCGCGATGGCTTGCCCTCGGGCAGGAGGCCCTGCTGCATGGCGGCGCGCCGCTCCTCGGCGAGCTTCTGCCTTAGCTCGCGGCTCTCATCGCTCTCGTGATAGAGCGTCTGCGCGACGGCTGCGGGGCCGCGTATCTCGCTGAGCGCCTGCACTTCGACATGGAAGTCGCCGGCTTCGGTACGGATGTGGAGGCGGTCGCCGGGGTGCAGCTCGCGCGACGGCTTCGCCTGGTGTCCGTTGGAGACGATGCGGCCGAGTTCACAGGCACGTGCGGCGAGGGCGCGCGTCTTGAAGAAGCGCGCCGCCCACAGCCACTTGTCCATACGTACGCCAGTCATATTTTCAATTGTCGTACAGACGCGGCGCTGCGCCGAGTTTGCCGCTGGCCTCGACCAGAGCGGAACCCGGCGCATGCGTCGCTTCGTGGACGGTCAGAGCATTTTCCCTGTAGGTGTCGAGCGGCCAACGGAAGCTCTTGTGGCTTTTCGTTAAGGAAAAGCCACGCCGAGATACTCTCCGTTACCTCACAGCATCAGGGAAAATGCTCTAGCGGATCACGCGGCCGAGAAACTCTCCGATGGCGGACGCAATTTCATCGACGTGCGTCTCCAGCGCGAAGTGGCCGGTGTCGAGCAGGGTCACGATGGCGTTGGGATTATCGCGACGGTAGGCTTCGGCGCCGGGCGGGGTGAAGAAGGGATCGTGTTTGCCCCAGATGGCGAGCACGGGCGGCTTGCGCTCGCGGAAGTAGCGCTGGAACTACGGATAGAGGGCTACGTTGGTCGCGTAGTTGCCGAAGAGATCGAGCTGAATCTCGGCATTGCCGGGCCGCGCCACCAGAGCAGCATCGAGAGTGTAGGTTTCCGGCGCAACGCGGGTGGGATCGGGGACACCGTGGGTGTACTGCCAGCGAATCGCGTCCAGGGTGAGGAAGGCGCGCAGCGCGTCACGGTTCTCCTGCGTGGGTTGACGCCAGTACTTCTGGACCGGGTTCCACGCAGCCTCGCCCAGACCTTCTTCGTAGGCATTGCCGTTCTGCGAGACGATGGCGCTGATGCGCTCCGGGTGCGCGAGCGCGAGCCGGAAGCCAACGGGCGCGCCGTAGTCGAAAACGTACATCGCGAAACGCGCGAGGCCGAGCTTTTCAGCAAAGGCATCGATGGTCCTGGCCAACGAT
>DASQRJ010000284.1:0-2207 GCA_035642955.1 Acidobacteriaceae bacterium | reverse complement strand
CCGCTGCTCCAGGGCGCCTTCTGGACGCTGCTCACCGGCATCCTCGCGGCGCTCGCCACGCTCTTCGTCTTCGGCGGCGTCGGCATCCACGGACCGCACACCAATGGCGGCTGGCTGTCGCTCATCGTCACCATGATGTGCCTGCCCTTCGGCTGCATGCTGCTGCTGCTCGGCGGCGCCAAATACCTCCGCAACCGCCGCCTCGCCCGCAAGAGCCGCTGACCCGGCGTCACGTCGCTCCCATTCGCGCACCGCGAAAATACTGCGTCGCCTCCGGGCGAAAGAGCACCCACGCAATCACGGCACAGAACAAACCGTGGATAGCAGCTTCACGCGCCGAGTGAAAAACGCTCAGCACGACGTGAAAGGAAATCCAGGCCAGCGCAAGCCAGCGTGCCCAGTTGTGTCCGCGCAGCAGGAATGCTCCACAAACAATCGCCAGGAACTCGGTGAGTTCAATCGCCGGCGCATCGGGGTGACGCGCCAGCAACTCACGGAAGTGGAAAGAAAAGCCGACCGCGCCCACCGCTAGATAGACGCAGGCGAGGATCGTGACCGAGATGGGGCGCTTCTTCCCATTCATGGCAGCACCTCCAGCACGGCTTCGCTGGGCTCCAGTGACTCTGCATGCGGCGGCACGGTCGCGCCAGCCTCCACGAGCGCCCGAACCGTTGCGACGTAATCACCGGTCTCTCGATGCCAGCCGTTCCCGGAGCCATACACCGCCCACCCCAGCGCAGTCCCCTCATACTCCCGCGATTTCAATTCGAGCGTCGGGTGGAAGCGCAGGATCTCGCGCGCCATCTCCGCATTGCCGTGGAACCCTGCCCAGTGCAGCGCGGTCGCTCCCGCATCTCCCCGCGCATCCACCGGCCAACCTGCCTCCAGCATCAGCCGCACGGCTTGCGTGTTGTTATTCTGTGCGGCATTCGGCAGCTTCTTTTGGTCCGCGTCGGAGAGCGCCTTGGCCGCGTCCGGATGCTTCGCCAGAAAATCGTGAAACACTCCTTCGTCGCCCAGCTCGCATGCCAGCGAAAGCTTCAGCTCCTCCGGCGTGCGCTCCATCAGCAACGCAAAAACCTCTTCGTGACCGAAAGTGCGTGCCACCGTATGCGCGGTGCGGTGCGCTCCCAGCGTCCAGATGTAGATGGCGCCGCCTGCCTGGGGATTCTGCTTGGGAAACCAATCCTCCGATACGCTCATCCCGATGCAGCCCGGATCGGCGTCCAGATGGCGGCGCACCAAATCAACATCGCCCAGCGCCGCCGCCATCAATATGTCGGTACGGCATCCGCGCGACACCAGGTAGCGCGCGACATCCTGCCGGTCGTTTGGATAGTGCCGCCTCTGGTCCACGCGCAGCATGTACTGTGCCGGCGTCGATTCATGATCCACATCGCGCGCATCGATTTCGGCGCCGCTCTCCAGAAGAAACGTCGCAACCTCCACGGTAGAGGCGAAGTGCAGCGGCGTCTGTCCGTCGCCGCCTTTTGCGTGCACCACACTCGGATCGGCAGCCACCAGCTCACGCAGCTTCGGCAGCATCCCCAGCCGCGCAGCGGCGTGCGCGTCCATCACCGCTCCGCGCTCGACCAGAAACTCCACCAGGCTCGGATCGCAATCGTCCAGCACTCCAAAACCACCGGCCCACCACTCCGTTCGCTTTTGGATATTGGCGCCCGCACCCAGCAGCACATCGATCGTCGCCCGATCGCTTCGCTGCACTGCAGCAAACAACGCCTGCGCGCCAAAGCCGTAGTTGGGAAGCGGATCGTCGATCTTCGCCCGCAACTCCGGGTAACGCTCCAGCAGCGCGCGCACCCGCGCCGCATCGCTGTCGCAGACTGCTACCTTCAACAATTCTGCGGGACTGAGCCCCAGCGCCTCGACGTGTGACTTCAACTTTGCCCAGGTGGCGAAACCGTATTCATTGGCCAGCGCATGTTGCGCGTCTGCCAGTTTGCCCTGCCCATTGCTGCGCAGCAGCTCCTTGGCTTGCTTTTTTAAATATTCAAGATTTGGTTTCTTAGATAGCTCACGAGACATATTTCCTCCTTCTATGGCCCGGGGTCCGCTTCGACGGGCAGAAGAGAGGTCTATGCTCGGTGCTCAGAGACTATTCAGGTGGGATCATCCCTTTCCGCGGACGGGAAGCAACCTGGTTTGCGGCTCTCACTATAGCAAAATCCATCGTGAAGTGACTTACC
>DASQRJ010000283.1:0-5108 GCA_035642955.1 Acidobacteriaceae bacterium | reverse complement strand
GCCTTCACCCGCGCAACGGTAGCGGGATCGAGTTTGCGCGCCACCCAGGCAAAATTCTTGGAGGCATGGAAGCGCGCGTCGATCTGGTGGGGAGTGGTGAAGCCATCCGTCGGGTCAGTATGGACGACGCGCGCGAGCGATGCTGCTGTCGCATTCTTGTCCCGTATCTCGGTGGGAACGCCGTAGACCGAATCGACCAGCACGGTCATGGCCAGCTCATGCATGTTGCGGTCGTAGAGGATGCCGCGGCGGGGTGCTACCTCAAAGGTGCGCTGCTGCTGGCGCGCCGCCAGCTCCACGAATTGCCCATGTGCGATCACCTGCAGCCAGAGCAACCGGCCCAGGATGAGAACCGCCCAGCCGACAAAGATCAGCGTGAGGAAGATAAAGCGCAGCCGGCGCGGGGCCGCGACGACTGCGCGTGTGGTCTGCTGGCTGGGAACGAACGAGAACCCCTTCAACTGGAACTGGCTCCCTTCCCCGCATTCTTTCTGTTAAGCGCCAGGCCGGAGAATCGCGGCGTGCAACTTTTCCTGACGGAAACGTTGCGGCCATCTCACCGCTCCCGCAAACATCGACAGAAAAATGCTCCCTTTGCCAGGTTGTAACTGTTACTGTTGCATGCGAACCTGCGCCATCACCGGCGCTCCCGGTCCCAGATCCGTATCCAACCCGCTCTCCGGACGAACCACCTGCCCGGGACGGGGCGCATCCATGCCCAAACGCCGCGCCTCCCGGTCCAATCGGTTCAGATCGCAAAGCTGCGCCTGGTTCAGGCCAAGCTGACGATTCTGCTCCTGCAGTTGCAGAAGCTGCGCCTTCTCCGCTTCGACCCGGTAACCGATCTCGATCGAAGAGAAGTGCTGCCAACCGTAGAGCATCACCATTGCGAACAGAACGGTCATCGAGATGGCGAAGCGCCGCATCTCTTTCACCCGCACCGGGTCAGCGGCCTTGACCAGCCGTGAATTGTCCAGATGCTTGAAGAAGAACACCTCGGGAGTGGGTCCGCGCCGCGCCCGCTGCTGCCGGTGATACAGCGATTGGTTGCGCTCGGCGATCTCGTCCACATTGCCCAAACCGCCCAACCCGCTCCGCCCGCCGCGGGAGCTATCGAACCATGTCTGCGCTGCCATCGCTTGTGTCGCCATTGTGATCCTTCCGTCCGGTGCGTACAGCGTTGGCATGCACCAATAGTAGTGCATGCTGGGGGGAATCAAACGAATCACCCTGTGGAATCAAGATAGTTAATGTCGACTCTGATTCCTCGGGTTCAACCGCTTCGTTGCTCCCTCCCAACGACCGGGTCGGGCCGCTGATTCTGGAGGGATTTGCTGCTCAAGTGTCGTCTTACTTTCGCCATTTGCTACGGTGAGACGACTCTGACCCAATCCTGCTAACTCGTTGATGCCGCTCACCTCCGGCGCCTTCAGCGGCCGGACTCGTGAGCTCCGCCGCCCGCAGCTTCGCGCTGCGCGACCGCGGATTGCGATCCGTCTCCTCCTCCTCGGCGGTGATGGGCTTGCGGGAATCAAGGTGGTACATACCTACCCTGGCTCCTTCACGCATGGCATCCTTCACCAGCCTGTCTTCGAGCGAGTGAAAGCTGATCACCACCAGGCGTCCTCCGGGCTTCAACAACCCCGGTGCGGCCTCGAGCAGTGCTTTCAGCTCCCCCAGCTCATCGTTCACACGAATTCGGATCGCCTGAAAGGTCCTGGTCGCCGGATGCAATCGCTCCTGCTTCATCGCCGGGGCGGCAGCCGATACGATCCGGGCAAGTTGTCCCGTCGTCGTAATCGGCCGCGCCCTGACAATGGCTCTGGCGATTCTCCGCGACCTCCTTTCCTCTCCGAATTCGTAAATCAGGTCGGCTAGTTCTTTTTCTCCGGCCTGGTTTACCACTTGTTCGGCGGTGATCCCCCGGCGCGTGTCCTGCCGCATATCCAAGGGGCCGTCCGCCTGAAAACTGAATCCTCTGTGCGCTTCGTCGAGCTGCATCGAACTCACTCCGACATCGGCCAGCAGGCCATCGAGAGTTCCCGGCTCGATCAGCGCTTTCGCCATCGAAAACGGCTCGTTGTGCAGGATCACCTCCGGCATCGCATCGCCCAGCTCTTCGCGGAGCGCGTCCAGCCGGCGCGCCGCAATCGCGATGGCTTCCGGGTCCCGGTCAAAACCGATCAGCCGGCCGCTGCCGCCAAGCCTTCGCGCAATCTCCAGCGAATGCCCAGCCATGCCCAGGGTGGCGTCTGCGTATCTCCCACCCGCACGCACGTTCAAGGTACGGATCGCTTGTTGTAAAAGAACCGGCACATGTCGTCTCTCATCCGTCATGTGCACCCCCTTGGGGGTTTGAACTCTTCAAATCTTCGTTAGAGCCCCAGCGCTGCCAGCGCTGCTTCGTCTTCCGCGGTCATCGGCTCGGCATCGAGCTTGGCGCGGAACTGGTCGTGGTTTGCCACTTCCAGGTAGTTCAACTTTCCAAAAACCACCACATCGCCTACCGTCTTCGCCGAATCACGCAGGACCTGGGGAATCAACACGCGTCCCTGCGCATCCATCTCGGCGACCTGGCCGTAGTAGCTTGTGCGATCCAGCCACTTCTTTTTCGCCGGCACGGTCGGCATTGCCAACACCTTCTCTTCGATCTTTTGCCACTCCGGCATCGGCCAGACCTGTGCCCGGTCTCCGTCGATGCTGGTGATGAAGAACTGCGTTCCATAGCGTTCGTCCACTTCACGCTTGAAGTCCGCAGGGATCTTCAGCCGGCCCTTTTCGTCGACGCGGGTTGGGTGATTGCCACGAAACATCGATCCGAACCCGCCTTGGTGGTGCTACGCTGCTTACGTTGCAGTGAATTCGAGAGTGTCACACTACTTTTGACCACTCTTGACCACTTCCATCCACATCCTAGCCCAGCTTTCCCCCCCGTCAAATGGGAAATGCGTAAAGCCCTTCAGGCAACGTTCTCGATAGGGTGAAACCACAAGGAGATGTGGTCTTTAGAAATCAAAGATCTATTCCTGGTGTTTAGCGCCTTGATTCCTGGCTCTCCAAGGCCCTTGTCAGATCATCAAAATCGCGATATACGCTTTTTCTTCGCCATTACGGCAGTCACAAGAATGACCCGAGCGGGGGATTCCCTGTTGAAAACTAGGTCGAAATCGGCCCTGCCCTGAGGAAAAGTCAAGCGGCGCGTTTGCCGGGTAATGGGTCAGTTTGAATCCACAGTTCCTAAATGGCCACAAAGCGAGATCTTTGGGCTATGAAACCAAAGATGACTTGGCACGCTTATACGTTCTCGGAAGTTGAGAGCCACCAACCTTTTCCTGAGCACCAGCAGCTTTCATCTGGCGGCGTCTTGCGCCGCAACGACCGTACCTTTCCGGCGTCTTCTCGTTTGAACGCTTCAGCAAGTTTATTGGCTGACTCGCGATCACGTGCCCCAATGCACGGGATAAAGGCCACAGGAAACAAGCAACGCGCGTCAAATCGCTCCTCCGTAACGCGCGTTACCAGCAGCATTCTTCCAAATCCAGGCATCCCTCCGGCTCCATCCGGGGTGAGCGGAAAGAGCAATCTTCCGGACGGATGCAAGGCATCAAGCCAAATATCCAAGGGCTCAGTAGCTCCGGCATTGATATAGATGGCGTCACATTCCGGAAGCAAGCCTTCCGCCCCTGAACGCGAATGGATAGTCACGTTCGGAAGATCGGCGAGATTTCTAGTCGCTCTCTGCGCTAAGTCAGGCTCGATTTCATAAGCAATGACTTTTCCCTCCGAACCCACAAGTTCCGCCAACACTGCGGTGTAGTAACCCGTTCCTGCCCCGATATGGACAACATTCTCGCCATTCTTCACGTTGAGTGCGGCAAGACAGAGGGCATGCAAAGCAGGCTGACCATTGTTAATCTGCTGTTCTTCTCCCAGCGCTACGACAATGTCCTGATACAGAAATGCGGGATCATCGGATGGAGTCGATATGTATCCACGTCCGGTAAAGACCTTCCAGGGACCTGGTCCGAGGTAGCGTTCCCGAGGAGTCGCCGCGAACGCTGAGGTAAGACTGCTCTTCGGCGTTCCCGCCTTGGCGGTAATCAACTCTGCGAAGAATCTTCTATGAGCCTCCAATGTCGCCACGCTTTTCCTCCATATCATTCGTTCGCCATAGGAAGATGTTCTGTGAATTCAACCCGATCCACTACCGTGAGCCTTCCCGTGCGCACGCAGGCGCAACTGCTGCACCCAGACCAGGTACAGCAGCACCAGCAGGTTCAGCAGGGTGACGCCGACCTTTAACCAGGTGAAATGGCGAGCGATCTCGAAGATCTCCCAGGGCAGGAAGGATGCGGTAAGCCCGATAGTGAGCCACTCCGCCCAGGTCTGCTCCAGCACCAGTCCGATGCCCTCCAGGTAATCCAGGCCGGCCTTGAGGAAGATGCCCGCGCTGATGAGCCGCATCTTGTGCGGCGTCAGCAGTTGGACCTGGTCGAGCAGGAGGTTGATGAAGTGGCTCTCCGGGTCGATGCGCAGCGCGAGGGCCGTCTTCAGCAGCAGGTCCCCAATATCGCGGTGCAGCAGACGAACCACACCCAGGCCGAGCAGGACGAAGAACGTGCCCTCCAGGATCTTGAAGCCACCAATGAGGATCAGCCACTGGTCGTGGTGCCGTGCTCCTGATCTCTGCGTCCGCCGATTCGCCATGCGCTCCTTCAGGTTATTAGAGCATTTTCGGTATGGGTGTAGACCGTCCAGCGACCGCTCTCGTGGCTTTTCGTTAAGGAAAAGCCACACCGAACGCCCCTCGGCGGTTCACCGTATTACCGAAAATGCTCTAGACCATCCCACGCCCGCCAGTGAGGTTCGCCTCTCGATTGCGGATGCGCCCAGCCGCAGAATATGGCTGCTGCGCTCCGCTTCACCCAGAGAAAACGCGTCCGAGAAAACGCATCCCGAGAAACGCACCCGGCCGAGGGGAAGTTCCGATCGCGTATCGGTGAGTAGCGAGTATCCCATGCGTGCACCGCACATCTTCAAGAGACCGCGAGATATTCACCCACGCGCAAGCTGCATTCGGGCGCACGCTCGGGGCGCAACGATGCGAT
>DASQRJ010000282.1:0-7701 GCA_035642955.1 Acidobacteriaceae bacterium | reverse complement strand
AGTCCCGTCTCCGGCATGACCATTGCGACGCTGATGGCGACCACCGCGATCTTTCTGGTGAAGGGCTGGACGGCGCCCGCCTTCGGCGCTCTGGCCATCACCATTGGCGGCGTCGTCTGCGTCGCTGCGTCGAACGCCGGCGATACCTCGCAAGACCTGAAGACCGGCTTCCTGATCGGCGCGACACCGTGGAAGCAACAGCTCGCGCTCATGATCGGCGTCATCGTCTCAACTTTCGTGATCGGTGCAACGCTGAACGTGATGAACAAGGGGCTGGAGGAGTTCCGTGACACATCCCGGGCCTGGGACATCTCCATGCCGCACGATGGCGTCCAGGTGCAGCAGCAGCACTTCCAGCACTCGCGCATCCATGTGATCCATGAGGACAAGACAACCGACGAACGCGAGGCAGGCCAGTACACGCTGCTGAATGCGCTGGGCTCGCACGAACTGGCCGACGGCAAATACCTCTACAACCCGAGCACGCACAAGATTGAGGTGCAGTGGATTCAGGGAATCGGCAGCGAGAAGGCCGCCGCTCCGCAGGCACGGCTGATGGCCACCGTCATCAGTGGCATCCTCAGCCGGAAGCTGCCATGGGGTCTGGTGCTGCTGGGGGTCTTCCTGGTGATCGCCGTGGAGCTGCTGGGCATCCGTTCGCTCTCCTTCGCGGTGGGGGCATATCTGTCTATCGCCACCACGCTCGCGATCTTCTGCGGCGGCGTCGTGCGCTGGATGGTGGATCGTGCCGTCGCTCAATACAGCGGACGCAGCGTGGAGACCGAGAGTGAGGTGAGCCCAGGGTCGCTCTATGCTTCCGGGCTGATCGCCGCCGGCGGCATCGTGGGCCTGATGGGCGTAGCCCTCAAGCTCTATGAGGCCGCCACCGACAAGAGCGATATCTTGCAATTTCCCGCCACCAACCCGCTGCATCACGACTGGGTCTCGGTCCTGATGTTTGCCCTGCTGGCCTTCTCGCTCTACTACTTCGCCCGCAAGCCGCTGGGCAATGCTGCGGACGCGGCAACTCCTTCCGCAGAGGAATAGCGGCGACGGAAATGGTCCAAGTAACACCTTCGTTGTAGACGCCTCTCACTCTCGTGGCATGGATGCATCCGCTCGACCGTCGCAATCTTGGATGGCCTCGCGAGGAGAGGCTGAAATGCACAGCATCCTTGTTTCCGTTGCCGTCACCGTTCTGTTACTGTCACCCATCGGAATCGTAGCGTGGCTCAGGAGGCCATCCGTCTAAAGCATTTTTCCTGTAGGCGTAAAAAATGCTTCTAAGCGCGCTGCACACCCCTCACCAAAACTCTCACGCACCATCTTGCGGTATCGGACCCTCCCCCTCCCCCACCGCATCGCAAATTCTCCATTCCGCAAGTACAACCCGCAGTACCTGCCCGAAAATGCAGTAGCGGCGCACCGCTCATCGTGCAAGCGGACTGCTTTTTCAACTGCGATTCACATGCTTTCAACAATCGCCGCAGTGCGGAAGATCGCGCAGAGCGCGGTTCGCGCACTTCTCTGCGAAACGCAACCGCAAAAGCGCACTCAGCTTCGCCGCATCTTCCCTGTTGCGCCATCCTCCGGCTCTGCTTAGTCTCGGGAAACATTGTTGAGCAATCGACAATGCAGCTTTCGCCTTTTTTACCGACAACTTGAGTTAGAGCAGGGAGCGTTTCGGCGTGTGCGCAAACCCGTTGCGCCTGCACGTGTAGACCGAAAAACGGAAGTGGGCGCAGCCTTTCCTGATGAGGGCGCTGCATCCCGCACCACCCACGGT
This sequence comes from Acidobacteriaceae bacterium, assembly GCA_035642955.1. GTDB lineage: Bacteria > Acidobacteriota > Terriglobia > Terriglobales > Acidobacteriaceae > KBS-83. The sequence goes on along the minus strand of DASQRJ010000282.1, from coordinate 5,915 downwards.
GACACAAGCAGAGCCATCGGGAAGTTCGTCGTGGCTGGTCGCAGTCCGGCATTTCCGGCATGCAGTTTGCCGGTAGGCCCGGACCCATGTCCACACGAGGGGCGCTGGCAACCATGCCCGTTCACTCTCTGCTCTCCGCAACTCGGGCCCTGTGCGCCCGGATGACAGCGGCACTGCGATTTGCGGACGGGAGATGCTTCCTCGCAGCCCCTCCGTAACGCGTACGAGGCCTCTTTGTCTTCCATAGCCCGGGGCCGGTCTGCGGCAACGGCAATCCCTCCGAGGACCGCACGAATGTGCGTCCTGGAGTAGCAAGGCCCCCAGAGTGGGGTCAGAAGGGAAGTTTCATGCGGCCACGCAAGACCATTCTTTGCGTCGATGACAATGAGCAGGCGCTTTCCGTACGCAAATTCATGCTGGAGACGCGCGGTTACCGCGTGTTGACGGCTCACACCTCTGCCGATGCCCTGGAGATCTTTGCTGCAGGAAATGTCGACCTCGTTTTGAGCGACCTCATCATGCCGCAGATGGACGGCAATGAGCTGGTGCGCCGCATGAAGTCCATCGCGCCCGAGGTGCCAACCATCATCCTGAGCGGAAGCGTGAAAAACTTTGAGCGGGCCAGCAGCGCCGACGCTTTTCTGCCCAAGGGCGCCTGCACGCCGCTCGAGGTACTGGAACGCATCCGCGTGATGATCGCGCGCAAGCGTGGTCCGCGCAAGGCGCAGCATCGCGATCAGGAAGATGCGGTAGTACTGTCGCCGATGACACGCGAGGCAGTCGGCGCCGTCTAAGCGGACGCACGCCGTACGACGGGACGGTACAATCGGCAGGTGCCGTCCACGTCGCCCATCATCGTCGCTCAGGGCCTCAGCAAGACTTATCGTTCAGGCCGCCTTGCCGTCCCCGCCCTCAAAGAAGTCTCCTTTGCCGTGGAGCGCGGTGAGTTCGTCTCGATCGTTGGTCCTTCCGGCAGCGGCAAATCTACGCTCTTCTATCTGCTGGGAGGGCTTACCCGCGCGACCACCGGGAGCGTCCTGATCGACGGCGTCGACTTCGCCAATCTGCCGGATGCCGAGCGTACCGCTGTCCGCGGCCGCAAAATCGGCTTCGTCTTCCAGAAGTTCAATCTGCTGCCCACGATGACGGCCCGCGACAACATTGAGATTGCCTATGAGATCAGCGGCCGCCAAAGCGAAGGAAAGCAGCCGCCGTTGGACCAGAAGTATCTGTCGCACCTTACAGAACTGCTGGGAATTGACGGACGCCTGGATCATCGCCCGTCGGAGCTCTCTGGTGGTGAGCAGCAGCGCGTAGCCATCGCGCGGGCGCTCATTACCCACCCTGCTCTGGTCCTCGCGGATGAGCCCACCGGCAACCTGGACACCGTCAACTCGGAAACCGTGCTGTCCATGCTGAGGCGCTCGAATCAGGAGTTCCAGCAGACCGTCCTCATGATCACGCACAATCCGGAAGCGGCGGCGATCGGCGACCGTATTCTGCACATGCGGGACGGCCATCTGTTGGAGCAAAGTCTGGTTTCTGCCCAGGCGAATGCCCGTTGAGACTTTTTGCAGGGACCAGAGGACGCAAATGCGGCTTCCCCTCGCCCGCCCGCGGGTCGAATTGACCCGTTACCCGCCCGCCGATATACTCAGCAAGTACTTCAGCGGGAGTAGCTCAGTGGTAGAGCATCGCCTTGCCAAGGCGAGGGTCGCGGGTTCAAGTCCCGTCTCCCGCTCCAGATAGCAGCGATTGCGCTATCGTGCAGGCGTGACGACTGTCCACACCGCACCACATCCTCTCCGCAAGACGGCGCGGTACCCAAGTGGTAAGGGAGAGGTCTGCAAAACCTTTACGCGTGAGTTCGATTCTCACCCGCGCCTCCAATCTTTCGATTGCTTAGCGAGACTCCGCAGATCTTCCGCCGAACGTAAGAATTGGTGTGCAGATAGCTGTGGTTTTCCGGGGAAAGCCAACTTCCATGTCGTGAGGGGTTGATGCGGATTCTGAGCGTGCGCTTGATCGTGGCGTTGATCGTTGGGGTCACGATGGTGTCTTTCATCTCATCCTGGTATCAGGTACGGGCTGACAAGGATGCTCTGCGTCGCGATCTTGAACGGAAGACCGAAACATTTGGCGAGAGCCTGGCGGCAAACGCGGAGTCCCATCTGCAAGACGGAGATAGACCCGGTCTCTTGCGCATGATTGACCGCTTCAGCCATCGGGACCATCTGCTCGGCATCGGCATATACGATCGAACGCTGTTTCCGCTGGCTGTGACTCCAGACTTGGGCGCGGTTTTGCCCGCCACCCCGAAAGCGGTCGCTAACGCGATGTCGAAGGACCGACCTGACGCCACGTACATGCGGGCGGGGTTCAAGCGGCTCTATCTTCTCGCCGCACCTCTGCACGGCGCCAATCAGGCGGTCGCCGGCGGGATGATCATCGTCTACGACACGGGCTACATTCGCACGCAAATATTTCGCGTGTGGGGACAGGCTTTTATCCACATCGCCGGCCAGGTATTGGTGATTGTCGCGATAACCCTGTTGATTGTTCGCTGGAGCCTTGCGGGGCCGATCGCCCGCGCCGCGCAATGGATGAAAACGCTGCGCAGTTCTTCGCACCTGACTCGGCCGGTCGGCAAGGACCTCGATTTTCTGGAGCCGTTGGCTCGCGAGGTTACGCCACTTGCAGAGAGCATGTTCCAGGCACGTGCGGCCGCAGACATTGAAGCCCGTTTGCGAAATACCAATGAATCGATCTGGACCGCTCGGCGACTCGCGGATCATGTTCAGACCAAACTCAACGGCAGCGGACTGTATGTCGTCTCAAACCGAGAGCCTTATGTCCACAGTTGGAACGGGAACGAGATCGAAGTGAATGTTCCAGCCAGTGGCCTGGTCACCGCCATCGAGCCGATCCTGTGTGCCTGCCATGGAACTTGGATAGCCCAAGGGAGTGGAAATGCGGATCGTGAAACAGTAGACCAGAACGATCGGCTGCAGGTTCCTCCGTATGAACCTCGGTATACTCTTCGTCGTGTTTGGCTAACCAAGGAAGAGGAAGAAGGGTACTACTACGGCTTCGCCAATGAGGGACTTTGGCCACTATGCCATATGGCCCATACTCGTCCCACCTTCAGAGCATCCGATTGGGAGTTTTACAACAAAGTAAACGCTCGTTTTGCCGATGCGATATCTAAAGAGATTTCCCATGAGCAAAATCCAGTCGTCTTGATACAGGACTATCATTTTGCGCTTCTTCCCCGCATGCTCAAGGAGCGTGTGCCCAATGCCAAGGTTGCAATCTTCTGGCACATCCCGTGGCCAAATGCTGAAGCGTTCAGCATCTGCCCATGGCAGCGGCAACTCTTGGACGGTCTGCTCGGAGCAGACTTAATTGGATTTCACGTGCAGGCACACTGCAATAACTTTCTCAATACCGTCGATCGCGTCCTTGAAGCCCGAGTCAACTGGGAGCACTTTGCCGTCAGACGCAGGAGTCACTCGTCTTCCGTGCTGCCATTTCCCATCAGCGTCGACTTTCTTGAGACCGAAGCCGTCGAATCCGTCAGTGATGCGGGTGAAGAGCGAAGCGCATTACTTTCGGAGCTGGGAATTGAAGCAACATTTCTAGGTGTGGGCGTCGATCGATTGGATTACACCAAAGGAATCATCGAGAAGTTTGTGGCGATAGAGTCATTCCTTGAAAGGCACCCGCGGTATCAAGGGAAATTCACGTTCATACAAATCGGAGCTCCAACGCGAAGCCATATTCAACGGTATGCCGATTTTCAGAGGGACGCCGAGGCTGAAGCTGCTCGAATCAATGAACGATTTAGGCGAGGCCGATGGCGGCCAATCGTCTTATTGAGCCGTCAACATAGTCATGGCGAAGTCCGCCGCTACTACCGTGCAGCACACGTTTGCATGGTCACCTCATTGCACGACGGGATGAACCTGGTTGCGAAGGAATATGTCAGTGCGCGTCAAGATGAGCGAGGCGCCCTGATTCTCAGCCGTTTCACGGGTGCAGCGAGAGAGCTTCGCGACGCTATCATTGTCAATCCGTACGATACCGAGGCCACCGGACAAGCAATCGCGCAGGCGCTTGAAATGGACATAAAGGAGATCGTCGATCGGATGCAGCGGATGCGGAAGTCCGTCAAGGAACACAATATCTATTGGTGGGCAGGTACGCTCATCGGAGAGCTTTGCGACCTTCGGCTAACCAGGGGGTGATTCAGGAAGCGCGTGCAGAACCGCTGCGTGAACCATCGAGGTGATCGTTCTCAACGGCTGATGTGGAGCGGGCTTCATTCGAGGGGAGTCAGGCAGGCCGCTTCTGTCTTGCCGGTGCTTGATCGCGCTGCATCTTCCATTCTTGCGGTTCCAGGTTCAATCGATGCAAGTTTGCGCTGCCGTCGTAGATATTGGTAGTGTGCCGTGATTGTTTTTCGCAGAGCGATCTCCACATTGCGCCAAGCACAATGCCCACTGCTAGTGAACCCCAAGCGATTAGGACCGTCATCGTCTGTCTCCTGTCCTCAATCTTACGCTGCGTCAGGCCTTCAACGGCGCGGCTATCCATGCACACTACGATGCGTGAACTGCCCTGAGAAGTACCTGAGTTGAGACTGTGCGGGAATGCGAACTCTCGTGTGTTGCATATCGGCGCGGTGGAGGGAAGAATTTCCTGCTTTTGCATGCGTCATGCTGCAAAAATTGCACCGCTGCGCCGTTTTTCATTCAGACGGGTCTCGAAATGGGCCAGTTATGTTCAATTTTCAATCGCTGGATCCTGCCGGAAATTTGCCGCAAACCGACCTTGCTCAACCGTATCCTCACGCATCGATCGTGACTTTCAAGTCTGGCGTATCGCTGTCGCTCCATTTTGAGGTGAAATGAAGTCAACGCCCGCGGATATTCCCGGGCTCACTGGTGCGGCAGACTTACGGCGTAGAGGTACCACGCCGCATGCGGCAACCACTCTTCGCTCCAGCGCCAGTCTTCGTCCTTGCCGGTAACCGCGAAGCCCTCATTGAAGGCGATGCCATCCTCATCGTTGCTTGCGGCCGTTATGCCGTTAACGATGGCGCCGGGCGCGCTGGTGTATTTGTACGAGCGAAAGTACATATATGGCGCGTTGCCGTGCCCGCTGCCCATCAGCATGCTGCTGTCGAAGGGATTGCGTCCCAGGATCCAGTGCAACTGATCATCCGCGTAGCTCTCGAGCGCGGAATGGAATTGCGGATCATCCGCAAACAACGGTGCTGCCATGCGCGCGGCTGCCGCAAGTGACGCAAGACGCGCATCTTCCCCCTGCCACCACGGAGCGGCCTCTGTGTCGTGCGGGAAGAAGTACGCCGTCCGCACCTGGCCATCGCCCATGCGGACCAACTGGCGTGCATAGTCGAATGGATTGTTGACCTCATGAGTAGTTGCCAGCTCAAACTGCAGGGAGCGTTTGACTGTCTCGAGCGCGTGCCCCCGGTTTGCTTGAGACGCGGTCTCTGCATAACGCAGCAGGCTGATGACAGGAAGGCCTGCGTCCGAAGGATGGAAGAAGGGACGCGTGCCGTCATCCGCGCGCCAGTAGTCATGAAACGCGGCCTGGGTCGTCAATCGCGCCATCAGGTGGGCAGCGTACTTGTCCGCGGCCTGCCGATAGATCTCCTCGTGGCTCGCCCGGTACAACTCCGTGGCCGCCATCAGCGCGCAATAGTCGTCCAGGATGTTTGGCACATGGTCGTTCAGCAGCTCGCGATTGTGCGCTTCGAGAAAGGCGAACGCTTCCTCCGCGGTCTGCAGGTACTTCGCACGGGAAAAGTCTCCATCCTGCGGCATCGTGCTGGCCAGGGCCAACGCGGCGATCGACATGCCGCCTCCAGCGCGATAGCTGGCCTCATA
>DASQRJ010000281.1:0-6119 GCA_035642955.1 Acidobacteriaceae bacterium | reverse complement strand
AACAGCATTGCAGCGCATAGCAGAAGCGCCCCCGCAACCCCGCCTCTCTTCAGCCCTGCGGCGCAATCGCGAACTACGCCGGCAAACCTGTCAACCATCCTTTTCTTCATGGCACGTCTCCTCCGCGGGTAATGTGGACAGCGCCAACATCCACCTCTTCATAGTGATCGCTAATGTTGTCGATGTCAACTTAGTGCGGGGAAAAAGATTCCTATAGGATTGCTTAGTGTTGTCGCTGTCAACACTAAAGCCGCCATCGCATACATCCACATGACACCGCCCAGGCCCTACCACCACGGCAACTTACGAGAGGTTCTGCTGCAATCCGCCATTCGCCTGATCCGGGAGGTCGGACCGACAGCTTTCACCCTACGGGAGGTCGCTCGTCGCGCCGGGGTTTCGCACAACGCGCCCTATCGGCACTTCCGAGATAAAGCGGATATGATCGCCGCGGTCGCCACTGAGGGATACCAGGAACTGAACGTCGCTATGGTGGCTGCGGCTGCGGAGCAGCCCGACGTGCTCGATCGGCTGAAATACGCCGGACTCGCCTACGTTCGCTTTGCCCTGCGCAAACCCGAACACTTCACCGTCATGTTCGACGCTCCCTCCGGCCATCGGCATCCTGACGCTGCACACGCAGCAAAGCAGGCATTTTCCACGTTGGTTGGTCTCGTCGAGGTCTGTCAGGAGCAGGGGCGGCTCGTCTCCGGCGATCCCGGCCGCTATGCGCTTCTCGCGTGGTCCATGGTCCACGGTGTCGCAAAACTGGCAATCACCAGCCGTCTTCCTTATCGCTCCACAGCCGGAGTTATGAAGTTCGCCGCATTTGTCATCGACCAATCGCTTCCACGCGCGAATAAGTAGCCCGGCTTGCTCTACGCGCCGCGGCACTTCGCAACAATCAGCGTAATGTCGTCGTGCTGCTCCTGTGGGCTGAAGCGCTGCACCTCCGCGATGACCGACGCGACCATCGCGGACGCCGTCTGCTCAGAATGCTGCTTCACCGCTTGAACCAGTCGTTCTTCTCCGAACTCCTCGCCCGCCTCGCTGAACGATTCGGTCACGCCATCGGTGTAGAGCGCGAGAATGTCGCCGGGGCACAGCTGGCACTCCACCGTCGGGCTCTCCCAGTCCTTGAACAGTCCGAGAACCGTGCCGGTAGAGTGAAGCCACTCCGCTCTGCCATTCCGGCGCAGCAGCAGTGCCGACAGGTGCCCGCAGTTTGTGTACCGCAGAAGCCGCGTCGCGTCGTCATACTCGGCGAAGAAGACCGTGGCATAGGCGCTGTCCACCGTATTCTCGAAAAACAGCCGGTTTACCGATTGCAAAAAGCGCTGCGGCTGTTCGCGCGCAAGAGCAAACTGACTGCGCAGATTCGCCTGCAGATTCGCCATCAGCAGCGCGGCGGCAATCCCCTTGCCCGAGATGTCCCCCACGAACAATCCGATCCGCTCTTCCCCCAGAGCGAAGAAGTCATAGTAGTCTCCGCCCACATGGCGGGCCTGGATGCATGCTCCCGCATAATCCAGCGTCCTGAGACCGGGAAAGGTCTGCGGAAACAGCCGTGCCTGCACCTGTTTCGCAATCTCCAGCTCCTGCGCCGCGCGCCGTTCCGCTTCCAGCCGCTCCGCTTTCGCGCGGCGTTGCGCCTCAATCTCCCGGCTCATCTCATCGGAGCCCAGCAGGTCGAAGGCGTTCCCGTCCCCATCGCAGAAGGTGGCAATCGTGCCTCCCCATAGCTGCGGCTGCGGCGGCTGAAGAAAGCGCACCCCGCGCCCGCTCCACAGATCGTAGGTGGCCTGGATGTCTTCCGCGATGAAAGCAATCTGCGTGTGCCGCCCAATCAGCTTGTAGTTCTCCGTGCCGCGCTTGGGTGCGACCACCGCCAGAATCGCGCTGCCGTCCGGCGGCGCTATCGCGATCCATCGGCCAAATTCGAAGCGCGCTTCGGCAACCACGCTGAACCCAAGCAGATCGATATAGAACTTCATCGCCTGGTCGTAATCGCGCACGAACACATTGGACTTGAAGATACGCAGGTAGGAATTCTGCTGATCCGGCTGACCCGGTCGCGCCGTGGCGTCGTCTACGGCCATCGAGGAGAACTATAGCAGCGCGATCCCCACATGGAGCAAGCCTATAGAGCATTTTCCCTGTAGATATAGAGCGCCGACCGAAGCTCTTGACCGCTTCCCTTTACTCAGAACAATGGCCCGAAGACGGTTATCTCCAGGCCATTGCGCAGGGTCTAATTGCGCATTACTTCAGCGCGACCAGAGTCTCCGTGCCTTCGCGCAGCGCGGCTTCCTCGCGTTGCGCGCTCTGCTCCCGCTTGCAGCGGGGAACCGACACGTTCATGGCGTTGGGGCTGAGAATCGCCTCCAGGAAATACTGATCGCCGTACCTATGGAAAACCAGCACACTGTTTGGAGACTGCTTGCCGCTGTCATACACGGTAGTTATCGCCGCCATGCGGTTTTGGTTGTTCCGCACCGTCACCGCGTTAGATGACAGCGAAGAAATCGTGTAACTGCCTGCCGGAAGAGTCTTGCTGCCCATGGTGAAGGCGAACGGAATGTTGGCTTTCATCTGGTGGTCTTGCGCGGACAGATTGCCGGCCGCGGCGAGACTCGATGCGGCGAAGAGTGCGATTGCGAAAATCCGTTTCATGACGATATCTCCTTTTCGACTTTCCGAGGCCTGCTCTGCATGCCCTCACTCTCTAAAGCGGAACGGGCCGGCAAAAAGGGCCAAGATATCGCGCATATTTTTTCTGCCGCTGGATTCCTTCCCTTGCTTGCCTTTGGCCCGGTCTGCGGACTGACCGGCTCCGGATTGAAGGCAGGCTCCTCCCCGCTAGCTAGCTGTGGCCCGAAACGGACATTTCGCCAGCCTCCCGAGCTGACCCTCTTCCCGCATCGTTCTTCCGGCAGCCCTCCCCTCCCCTGACCGGGAGGCGCGAAAATTTTGTTGCCTTTTCAGTTATCAGGTAACCTTGACACCCTGCCCGGTAAAAATTTCGCCAATTCATTCCCAGAACGGGAAGCCGCTGCATCTAACCCGGCAAGTTTCTAAGCCCCGGAGGGAATTGTCGTCATGCGGAACTTTGCCTTTGCCTGCCTCATCGCCGCGCTCTGCACCTCCGCGGCTATCGCCGAAACGCCTACACCGTCCTCAGCTCCCGAAGCATCCACCGCCGCCCAGGCCACCGCCGCCCCGCCCACCGCAGCCGCGCCGGTCGCCTTCGTCTACGTATCCAGCAATCCTGCCAACAGCAGCACCAATCAGATCGATGCCTACACCGCTTCGGCGGAGGGCAAGCTCACCCCCGTCACCGGCTCACCCTTCGCCGATGACGTCACCAGCATGGCCGTCAACGGAAAATATCTCTTCGCCTCCACCCGCGATGGCATCTACGTCGCCGCATTCCGGATTGGCTCCAACGGCGCCCTCCAATGGAGCAAATCCACCGACATCGTTCAATTCAACCCGGATGATTGCGGCAACTCTGGCCCACTCTTTCTCGATCACACCGGCGCCACCCTCTATGACATGGAGTTCCGCAGCGACTGCTCGAACAACTCCTATCAATCCCTCGCCGTCAATACGTCCACCGGTCAGTTACATAATCTCGGCAGCAGCAATCCGGACGAGTGGCTCTACCTTCCGGCAAGCTTCATCGGGAACAATGTCTACGCATATACAGCCGGATGTCTGGGGTACATGTATTGGGAGATCGATGGCTACAAGCGCAGCAGCACCGGCGCGCTGAGCCAGATCGACATCACTGCCCCGACGCCCACGCCAAAGTCAGGCGACTTCTTCTGTCCCTCGCAGACCGCCGCCGATCTCACCAACCACGTCGCCATCACCCTCCAGGCCGTGAATCAGGATTTCAATCCCGATGGTCCAGCCCGGCTAGCGACCTACACCGCCGGTAGCGCCGGAAATCTCCGCACCGCCAGCACGCTCGCGAACATGCCTACGACAGCGGTTGGCGCCGTGACCGATCTCAAAATGGGTCCTTGGGGCAACCTGCTTGCCGTCGCGGGCGCCGCGGGGCTGCAGGTCTTTCACTTCAATGGCGCCAATCCCATCACCGCCGATACCGGCCTGCTCACCAAAAACGAAATCGACCAGATGTTCTGGGACAACGACCATCACCTCTACGCCATCAGCCAGAGCGCGGGAAAGCTCTACGTCTTCACCGTAACCGCAACCAGCGCCGTCCAGGCCCCCGGCTCGCCCTACACCATCGCTCATCCGCAGAACATCATCGTCCAGCCGAAGGCGTCTAAGTAGCAGCTTGAAGCGGTAAATGGGAAAGAGGGCGGTATCTGCCGCCCTCTTTCCATTTCAACAGCTCGTTAAGGAAGCGAAGTAAACAAGTCCTTCAAATCATTCGCACGCGCCGCATACGCCAGTAGAGGACTCACGTGCATCATCTCTTCCAGCGTCCGCAACAGCGAGCTGTGCGTGTAGCGAATTTCATTTCTGTATCCGCGCCTCACATTGTGTCCGAGCGCAAGAAACGGAATCGGCCCATCGCCATTCGCCGCCTCATCCGTCGCTATGAATACGACAACGTGACCCTGCTTGTATTGTGCGGAGTCGAGAAGCTGCGGCAGGAAGCTCCGCAGCCACTCGTCGATATGAGCGATCTCGTTCCCGCCGCAGCTGTCATGCCCGTCGTGGCAGATGTTGGGCGTAATGAAGTTGTAATTTCCGATTGCGTTGTGACTCAGGTCGCTGCCAAGTTTACTCAGCGGCCGTATGTGCTGGATGCAATAGGAGGAGTGGGGGTTTCCGCCATTCGTCACGTCCGTGAAGTAAACAAACGGAAGGTGCTTGGTCTGAAATAGCCCTCCACTTTCTGTAGTCAGTGGGCAGACATTCCCATAGATGGATTCCGCATAGGCACGCCAGGGAATCCCTGCGCTAAATAGCAAATCAGTCAGATGAGCGTGCGTGCTCTGATGGTGCTGGCTGGGCGGTCCATCGTCATAGATCCCGAAGTTCCGCCCCGCTTCCATCCACAAATAATTCGGCAGGCTTGGATGAACCCCAGGCGGATTGAAATAGTTGTTGGCCACCGCTGCCATGGGAAACAGCGTCTTGTTGATATAAGGAGCTTCCGCGCTTCCGTAAACGCCGCCTGTACCCACCGCGTTCTTGTTCTCGATAACAATCAGAAACACGATCGGTTTATGCGAATTGGGTTGCGCCTGCGCCCCGCAGAGGGAGAATAAAGGAGTGAGCGCGAGAAGTGCGGATGAAATAAATCTCATCGCGCGTCGTCGAACGATGGACAGTTGCATACGTAAACCTCCGTTTCATGCTGTCCTCACGATCCAACGATTGAACCTCAAGCAGCTGCGCAGTCTTCGTTCCAATGGGACTCCATTCTATGCGCAGATAGTTAAGGGTTGCTGAGAGTGCGCGGGAATCTGAAAACTGGAGGTCATCTGCGCATGGAGCCGGGAAAACACGGGAAACCTAACCACCTTCGGTTGGCACAGCAGATGCTTTAACGATAACTCGCTACTAACTCATTTCCGGATTCACTTAGCCGCGCTCTCTCGCAGATATCGAATCAAATCGCGACGCTCTTGCGCCTTTGCCACATGGAACTCCATCGCATTGCCTGGAACCAGCGCATCCGGATCAGCAAGCCACTTTTCAAGCGTCGCCTCATTCCACACGAGGTGCGCCTTTTGGAGTGCCGGCGAATAGTCGAATCCCGGCACCGAGCCGGAGCTCCTGCCAAAGACCCCCCGCAGCCGCGGCCCCTCGCGATCCTGATCCATCGCGTGGCATCCCGTGCATCGTCTCTCGAAGACCTCTTTGCCGCGCAGCGCATCGCCCTCCGTCAACGCTTCTCCCGGCGCATCGGATACGCGCAGCACTCCTCCGCGCGCCCACTGCGTCAGTGCCGCCACATCTGTATCCGTTAGAGTTGCGTTCCGGTGAATCACGCGATACTGCACCGGCGGCATCATGCCGGTCTTCGCCTGACTCGCGATCTCTGCTCTCAGCCGCTCTTGTTCGTCCGCGCTGTATCTCTCCCATATAGAGAGGTTCATCGCATCGCGCGCCCTAACAATATCGCGTTCCAT
>DASQRJ010000280.1:0-9172 GCA_035642955.1 Acidobacteriaceae bacterium | reverse complement strand
CACCACTCAACAGATCAGCAACCAGTTCGGGACGCAGCGCACTGCACTCCTGTTCAAGCCGGGTGTCTACGGCAGCGCGCAAAACCCGCTCATCATCAACGTGGGCTACTACACAGAGGTGGCCGGCCTCGGCGCGCAGCCCGGCGACGTGACCATCAACGGCCATGTCGACGTGTACAACCAATGTTTCTCCGCCAACAACTGCATCGCGCTCGATAACTTCTGGCGGTCGCTGTCGAATTTGACGATCCATGTCACAGGACTATCCGGCTGCCAGGCTTCGGCGGACTTCTGGGCGGTCTCGCAGGCCTCGCCGATCCGGCGGGTGAATATCAACGGCGGCAACCTCTCGCTGCAGGACTACTGCAGCGCCGGCCCGCAGTTTGCCAGCGGCGGCTTCATTGCCGACTCCGAGATCGCCAACACGGGGGGCAACGTCATCATCAATGGCTCGCAGCAACAGTTCTATGTGCGCAACAGCAACATCGGGACCTGGACCAATGATGTGTGGAACCAGGTCTTTTCCGGCGTTGTCGGCGCGCCTGCGCAGTCCTATCCGAGCCCGAAGTACACAACACTGGCCACAACTCCGGTGAGCCGTGAGAAGCCGTTCCTCTATGTCGACGCCTCCGGCAACTACAACGTATTCGCTCCGGCGGCGCGGACCAATTCCGCAGATGTCAGCTGGTCCTCCGGCTCAGAGCTGGGGCGCTCCCTTCCCATCACAAGCTTCTTTATTGCTTCGCCCTCCACAGGCGTACAGCGGATCAACGCGGCATTGGCCTCCGGTCACAACCTGATTCTGACTCCCGGTGTCTATCCACTCGCGAGCTCGATTGAGGTGATAAGGCCTGACACCGTCGTTCTGGGCCTCGGCCTCGCAACCCTGGTTCCCCAGTCCGGCAACGCAGCCATCACCATTGGCGCGGTGGACGGAGTGGAGGTATCAGGACTGATTGTCGATGCCGGTCCGGTCAACTCGCCGGTGCTCTTCCAGATCGGAAAGCCCAACGGCTCGAAACCAAGCGATCCAACCGACCCGGTCACGCTGAACGATGTGTTCTTCCGCATCGGCGGCGCGACTCTGGGACGCGCGACCACCAGCCTCGAAGTCGATCACGACAACGTGATCCTCGACGATATCTGGGGGTGGCGTGCCGACCATGGCGCAAACCCGGCAGAGGTAGGATGGACGGTAAACGTAGGGGACCACGGCCTGGTGGTCAACGGGGATAACGTAACTGCGCTGGGACTCTTTATCGAGCACTACGAGAAGGAGCAGGTACTTTGGAATGGCAATGGTGGGGAGACTATCTTCTACCAGAGCGAGCTGCCCTATGATCCGCCGATCCAGAGCGAATGGAAGGACGGATCAGCGAATGGCTACCCGTCCTACGTCGTGTCTGCTGGGGTGACTACCCACCAGGCCTACGGGTTAGGGATTTACTCTTTCTTCGACCCGACCCGGGACAATGGGAATTTCATCACCGAAGACAACGCGATGACCGTTCCTGTCGTACCGGGAGATGTCACGGTTCATGATGCAGGCATTGTCTTCCTCAGCGGCACGGGCCAGATCACGCATGTCATCAATGGGACAGGCGCGAGTGTCAGCCAGACCAACCCGGACGTGGTGAGCCCGGTTGTGACATACCCGTAAACCGGATAGGGAATAAAAAAATACAGGGGTGGCGCATGGAGCGTCGCCCCTGTACTCTTTGCGGGTGTTGGCGGGTCAGCTCGATAGACAAGCGGCGCGCCTGCCGCGGTTGCCGTCCAAAAGGCATTCGCTTCAGGCGCATCGGTTACAATAGAGCGGTGCGTCGTCTCTCAGCCCTCTTGCAGCTTCTTCTGTTGGTACTGCCGACCTTTGGGTCAGCATATGCCTCGGTAGGTGCGCGGGGCGGGAGCGAAGCAAATCTGCCGGCATGCTGCCGACGGAACGGCGCTCACCACTGCATGTTGTCGGCTGCAGAGCGGACCGCGCTCACCAAGGGGATAAGTTTCAGTAGAACTCCCCAGCGCTGTCCCTATTTCCCTCAGGTATTGCCCGCAGCCCAGCATGCGCCGGCATCCTTAGTACCCACGGCCACTTTCTTCGCGGATGTGCAGAGCCATCCCACATGTGCTTCGCAGGCCCTTGCGAAGTTCCGCATCTCGCGTGATCGCTCCCGCCAAAAGCGCGGCCCTCCGACACTCCTCTAGGTCAGAGCTACTCTCGCGCGTAGTCGGCTTCCTGTCTGTCTGAGTTGAAATCGACTGGTCGGCGACCGATTCATCTCCACCGCTTCTGATCTGGGCTACTTCGAAGGGCCATACGTCCCCGCGTCCATAGCGCTCATTTGTTCTGAAGCCGATTCGACTCCGCAGAACAAGAGCAACCGCCACCCATTCGTGGCAGGAGCCCATGGTCTTGATACGCAAGCTCGCTATTTGCTTTCTCATTCTAGGTCTGACGCTTCGTGGACATATCCTTCATGCCACCGTCTTCGGTGAAGTGCAGGGCATCGTCCATGATCCCCAACATCGTCCGATTCAGGGCGCCAAAATCACCCTGCACAGCGCCTCCTCCGCATTCACCCAATCTGCGACTACCAACCAGGATGGAGAATTTCGTCTGCTTACCGTACCCTTCGGAGACTACGACATCACGGTGACGCAGAGCGGCTTCGCATCGTTGACACGGTCATTCAGGCTCGCATCGAATACATCGCCCATTTTTCACTTTGAATTACCTTTAGCTGATGTCAGCCAGACCGTCGGTGTGCAGACCTTTGCCTCGGGCGCCAACGTCGACTCGGTAACGCCGACGACACTCATCAGCCGCCAGCAGATCGCAGAAACGCCCGGCGCTGACCGCAGCGATTCGCTCGCAATGATCACCGATTACGTTCCGGGCGCCTACATAACCCATGACCAGCTGCATATGCGCGGCGGACACCAGGTGGCATGGCTTATCGATGGAGTGCAAATTCCGAACACCAACATCGCCAGCAATCTCGGACCCCAGATCGATCCCAAGGACATCGATTATGTAGAAACCCAGCGCGGGAGCTATAACGCCGATGTCGGCGACCGGACTTATGGGGTTTTCAACGTGGCTCCGCGTACCGGATTTGAAGGCAGTCGAGAGGGCGAGCTGAGCGTAACCGCAGGCAGCTTCCTGCAGACGAACGAACAGATCAGTATCGGCGATCATTCCGAGAGAGCCGCGTATTACTTAAGCTTGAATGGAAATCGCAGTGATTATGGTCTGTCGCCGCCGACCGGGGTTACCGTCCACGATGCTGCGAACGGCTATGGCGGCTTCGCGTCTCTTATCGATAACCTTACCCCGAAGGATCAGCTTCGTTTGGTAGGGCAGCTCCGCTCGGACTTTTTCCAAATTCCTTACGATTCCGATCCCAACAGCTACGGCAACCAGCTGTATCCATCCTTCGGGCTGCGTGACGGGCAACATGAGACCGACGGATTCAGCGCCTTTACCTGGGCGCACACGTTCCGTACTTCAACACTGCTGGAGGTTTCACCCTTCTACCACTACAACAGCGCAAACTACGAGCCCAAAGCGAACGACTTTCCGGTCGCTACTACGTCCGATCGAGCCTCGAACTACGCCGGCGCACAAGCCACCATCACCACTAACATTGCGCGCAACAATATCCAGGCCGGTTTCTATAGCTGGGGCCAACACGACAGCAACCGCTTTGGGGCGATCTTTAACGATGGCAGCGGCACAAACTTCACCACGCCCGATTCTGCTGCCGGAGGTCTCGTCGAGGAGTACATCTCGGACAACTACAAGGCTACCCCTTGGCTCACGCTGATCGGCGGCCTGCGACAGGCGCACTTCCAATCCAGCTTCACTGAAAATGCAACCGACCCTCGCGTGGGGATCGCCGTGCAGATACCGAAACTGAACTGGGTCTTTCGCGGGTTTTACGGCCGCTTCTACCAACCGCCGCCGTTGTTGACGGCCGCCGGTCCAATCGTGCAATTCGCCCAGGCCAACAATTCGGGCTTTCTTCCGCTCCACGGCGAGCGCGACGAAGAACACCAGTTCGGGGTTCAGATTCCGTTCCGCGGCTGGGTGGTCGATGCCGATACCTTCCAGACGCGCGTCAACAACTTCCTCGATCACTCCAACATCGGCTCGTCGAGCATCTACTATCCCGTCACGGTGCAAGGAGCGCTAGTTCAGGCCTGGGAGCTGACGCTGCGGTCTCCGAGCGTTTGGCGCCGCGCGCAGGTTCACCTCACCTACTCTAACCAGATTGCCCAGCAGCGCGGCCCGATCACCGGTGGACTCATTTGTTTTCCGATCAGCTCTCCGCAATGCGATGTCGGTCCCGGATACACTCCCGTCGATCACGATCAACGCAATACGCTCAACATCGGCGCCGAGTCTTCTTTGCCATTGCAAAGTTACGTCTCGACCAATGTCTACTACGGCTCAGGCTTCACGAATGGATTCACCGATCCGCCGTCTCCCTATACCAGCGCGTACTTGCCGCAGCACACAACATTTGACCTCGCCATCGGGAAGCGATTCGGCGAAAGCACCACATTTTCCATCAGTGCCCTGAACGTTGCAAACCGGCGCCTCCTCCTCGACAACAGTCTTACCTTCGGCGGCTTCCACTACAACGACCCGAGACAGATCTATGCTCAGATTAAATTTCATTTTCACTACTGAGGGGCAAAGGATCTCCGGGAAGATTCGACCCTCCCGTCCAGCAGGTACAAGGCTTCAGAGAACGCGAGGACATTCCCGTATTTAGCGCCAGCCGAGAGCGGGAGCGACAGTCGTCAGAATTGCTTCCATGACGTGCGCGTTGTAGGCCACACCGAGTTGGTTCGGCACGGTGAGCAAAAGGGTGTCGGCCTCCGCGATCGCCTCGTCCTTCTTGAGCTGATCGATGAGGAGATTGGGCTCCGCGGCGTAGCCACGGCCGAAGATTGCCCGAGTCGTCGCGTCAAGGAACCCAATCTGGTCCTCTTCCTTACCTGTTCGTCCGAAGTAGGCATGATCCAGGTCATTGATCAAAGCGAAGATACTACGGCTTACCGAGACGCGCGGGGTGCGGGCGTGACCGGCCTGGTTCCACGCGGCGCGATACGCGCGAATCTGGGTCGCTTGTTGGATGTGGAAGGGTTCACCGGTCTCGTCGAATTTAAGGGTTGAGGATTGCAGGTTCATTCCGCGCCTGGCGGCCCAGACAGCTGTCGCATTGGTAGCCGATCCCCACCAGATGCGATCACGCAAACCCTGGGAGTACGGCTCAAGGCGCAGCAGGCCCGGCGGATTGGCAAACATTGGACGGGGGTTGGGCTGCGCGAATCCCTTGCCGCGCAGCAGTTCTAGAAACTCTTCGGCGTGTCGCCGGCCCATGGCTGCGTCGTCCTCGCCTGCAGCCGGGCGGTAACCAAAATGGCGCCAGCCATCAATCACCTGCTCCGGGGAACCGCGGCTGATTCCCAACTGCAGGCGCGAGCCCGCGATGAGGTCCGCGGCGCTAGCGTCCTCCGCCATGTAATGGGGGTTCTCATACCGCATATCGATGACTGCGGTGCCGATCTCAATCTTTCGCGTTCGAGCGCCGACTGCTGCGAGCAGCGGGAAGGGCGATGACAGCTGTCGCGCGAAGTGATGAACCCGGAAGTAAGCGCCATCCATTCCCAGGCGCTCGGCCTCCACGGCGAGATCAATCGATTGCAGGAGGACGTCAGCCGCCGACTGCGTCTCTGACTGAGGTGAAGGGTTCCAATGTCCGAATGAGAGGAAGCCGATTTTCTTCATACAAGATGAGTTTACTGTTCCGATTCGGAGTCCTAGTCGTTCCTCAGCAACAACCGGACGGCTGCGTGTGCCTGCGCACGAGAAGGACGTGCGAGATGGAATGGCCGCGCAGGATCTGAATGAATATGAGCTGCGTGAGTTGAGAGGATGCGAGATCCATTCCTGGCAGTTCAGAGCACTGCTGGCTGCTGGCCGCCGTTGCCCTTTGGCTCACTTGATGAAAGGCCGTAGCTTCCGGAGGAGTCTCCCGGCCTTCTTCCTACCCGTCTAGGTCCGCTCACTGCACCAGCATGGGGATCTCTCGCTCAATCAGTTCCAGCGTCGTCGCGTAGCGAAGTCGCTTTTCGGGACTGTCAGCCTTCTCGGCCTGCGCGGCTAGCTCGGCCACCGAGGGCTTGAGACGCAAAGGCAAATCGCGCCAATAGTATTTCAAATCGTCACGCTTCCAGTCCGCATAGGTGGCTTCCCAGGTTCGCCCGCCTTTAGCCTGGTTGGGAAACACGATCTCGAGCGGTGAGACGACTTCGTCATAGCTTTGAAACCGGCAATCCACCGAAAAACGGAGCTGGTTAGAGGTGCTCAGCGTGGATCTATGCGCCGTCAAGCTGTGAAAGATGGCCACATCTCCTGCATTGATCTGCCCGCCTACCCAATCGCCTCCCTTGGCTGTTTCCGGACTGAGGTATCCCTCGGTGTGTTGAAGCCCAAAAAGGTGGGACATTTCCATGATCTCGAGCGTCCCCTGTCCCTGCAGGCAATCATGCAGCGGCATCCACGCTGTATAACTATCGGAGCTTCCTGCAATTCCCGAGTGGTCCTGATGCGCATGAAAAAGGGCGCGTCCGTAGTTGGGGAAAATCAACCGTGCAATGGCCTTGGGATGAACCAAAAGGTGCGGCCCCACAAGTCGCTTCATCACATCGGTCAATACCGGATGATGCGCCAACGCGTGGAGCTGCTCCAGGCGGAACGCGCGATTTGCGGCCTGCTTGTATTTCGGATCTGGATCGAAGCACGCCATGGCGGGATTCGCGATACGGTCCGATGGTGCGGACCCCTCGATCATCCAGCCCTCGTCCGATGCAATGCCGATCATCTCGCTGAGGAGCTGCTCCAGGTCCCCCGTCGGCATCAAGTCTCGGATGAAGACGTATCCGTAAGTCTCCATCTCACTCTTGAGAGATACGGAATCCAGATCTCTGGCGAAGATCGTGCGAAATGATTTCATCCTACCCCCAGGGAACAACATATTCGATGCAGCTTAGGTTACTCTCCCGGAGGTTCGATATCCGTCATTCCTTTGTCACCAGATTGTCTCATCGTGTTTGCGATCATCCGCGCCTGGCAATCCCGCGATAGTGATGCGCGTCGCCGCGCCGCACTCTCAAGATCCACGTTGCATTCGATGCTCGGAAGCATTGTGCGATGACGGCTTGGTCGTGGTGAAGGAGAATTCCGCTGCGGCCTGTGCTAAAAGATGTTCATGGACAAGATAGAGATTAAGACGAAGGATGGGACCTGCCCGAGCTATATATACCGCCCGGCCGGCAGCGGACCGTGGCCAGCTGTTCTCGTATTCATGGATGGAGTCGGGATTCGTCCCGCAATGCTCGAGATCGGCGAGCGGCTCGCAGCCCACGGTTATTATGTGCTGCTTCCGGATCTCTTTTATCGCTCCGGACCATACGAGCCGATGGATCCACATGTGGTCTTCACCGATCCGGAGAAGCGCAAGATCCTGATGGAGAAGTTCTTCGCCCCCGCCACGCCGGCGAACATCATGTCCGACACTCGGGCATTTCTCGATTACCTCGCAGCGCAACACGATGTGAAGCCAGGTGGTATTGGTACTACTGGTTATTGTATGGGTGGCTTGATGTCTCTCACCGCGGCTGGAACGTATCCGGCCAATATCCTGGCCACGGCCTCTTATCATGGCGGGCGGCTTGCGACGGATGCGCCGGACAGTCCGCACCTGCTCGCTCCGAAGATGAAGTCACGGGTCTATATTGCGGGGGCCATCGAGGATCGCAGTTTCCCCGATGACATGAAGGAGCGGCTGGAGGAGGCCCTGACGAAGGCCGGCGTCGATCACCGGATCGAGACCTATCAGGCGAAGCACGGTTGGGTGTTCCGAGATACACCAGTTTATGATGCCGTCGCCGCCGAGCATCACTGGCAGACCATGTTCGCGCTGTTCGATGCGACACTGAAGCAGTAGCGCCGGTAACTGCGATGACATTCCTGAACGCTATCCGACATATCGGTAGTAGTTTCATTGCCATGCAGGGAAAAGAAAAATATTCGATCTATGCTGGTTTACAAAATCAGTTGTGCATTTGTAACTGACCTTCAACTGAAATCCGATAGTGCTTGGGAGTCATCCCTGTCACTCGCCTGAAGG
Organism: Acidobacteriaceae bacterium; assembly: GCA_035642955.1. Taxonomy (GTDB): domain Bacteria; phylum Acidobacteriota; class Terriglobia; order Terriglobales; family Acidobacteriaceae; genus KBS-83. The sequence continues at coordinate 968 of DASQRJ010000280.1, read as the reverse complement.
CATGGCTGAATGCGCTTTCCGATGTGTAGCCCAGGGATTGAGCAAGCTCAGAAACCGAAATCTTATCTTCGCGGAGTGCGTGTTCCGCAAGACGCATGCGCCATACCGTCAGATCCGTTATTCATATGGTGACCCTGGGAAGATTCGAACTTCCGACCTGCGGTTTAGGAAACCGTTCTGCGGCACTTTGGCATGGAGTAGCACAGCCTCGTCCAAGTGCGTAAGTAGTTTTAGATTGTTTAACTTACTAAAGTTATACCGCATGTATACAGATGCACGCGTTCGCACGGTTTTCGGGAACAAAGTATCACCAAAAGTATCACCAGCGAAGTTCTTGCTGATCATCAATCCTCGAGTGGCATGTGGAGGAATGGCGGAGATCCCCGAAGCTTTGCGACACTGCCGGCGTTCGCTGCGACTCTTCTGGCTCTTCCCCGCCCTCCGCGCTCGCGTTACCATATTTCGCGCAACTAGCCTCCGGCTCAGACGACAGAGTCACCATACGCTGCGATGGGCGCTTCAATGAGTCGCTTTTGCGACTCATTGAAACTTCCTTGCACTCCGTCGCGCAACGCTGCACTCGTGCATCCCTTCGCGAACAGCATTTGACCGAAGTTCCCGCCCGCGATACGTTGCGCTCCACAGGCCTCGAGTGGCGTACGGAGACCTTGTCGAAATCAGACTGAAGGAGTGTTCTATGGAACAGAGAGTAGAGAACCAACGCGGCAGGGATATCCGGAAGCCCATCCGCCCGGAGGATAAGCTGCTCTTGAGCCGGCAGGAGGCCGCCGAACTCCTTTCGATTAGCGAGCGGGCTCTGGATTACCTGATTGCCCACGGAGTCCTGTGTGCAAGGCGCATAGGATCGAGGGTACTGATTCCGGTACGTGACTTGGAACGTTTTGCGCGGGCCGACCACCCCGATAAGCTGGCGGCTTTCGGGGGTCTATCAAAGCGGCGTCAACCAG
>DASQRJ010000279.1:0-6848 GCA_035642955.1 Acidobacteriaceae bacterium | reverse complement strand
GGTCTTGATGACCTGCTCTTCTTCGCTCTCGGCGGGGGCATCGACCCAGGAGCGATCGCCCTTCTCGAGCTCGACGCCTTTGTGGATGAGCAGCGTCGCGTCGCCACCGTCATCGACGATGAGCTGCGGGCCAAGGCCGCCCTTGTGCGCGAGCGCCTGCGCGGTACACCACCAGTATTCGGTGAGCGATTCGCCCTTCCAGGCGAAGACCGGCACGCCCGCGGCGGCGATGGCGGCGGCGGCGTGGTCCTGGGTAGAGAAGATGTTGCAGGAGGCCCAGCGCACGGAGGCGCCAAGATCGACCAGCGTCTCAATCAGGACGGCGGTCTGGATGGTCATATGCAGCGAGCCAGTGACGCGCACGCCGGCCAGCGGCTTGGAGGGCGCGTACTTGGCGCGGATGGCCATGAGGCCGGGCATCTCCTGCTCGGCAATGGTGATCTCTTTGCGGCCCCAGTCGGCGAGTTGGATGTCTGCGACCTTGTAGTCGGCAGTTGCGGATTTTGGCGCGGCGGTCTGCGGAAGAGTTGTGGCCACGGCGACTCCTTAGCTAGCTTGAAAAATATTGCAGCACCTTAAGGATATCGTGGATGGGCGGCTCGCTGAAACCGATCCCGCTCAGCGGCGGTACTCAAGGGGTGACCGGCGCCCGAGGGGGTCTGAGGCGCGCCATAACGGACCAAAACACAAAGAAAGGCGGCAGACCGAACGCATGCGGTCTGCCGCCCAAAGACGCCTGATATCAGCGATTGTTCCCGTGATCGTCCACACCGGTGCCCGGCGTGAAGGCGACACCACGCAGGACTTCGGCGAAGCCGGCCTGGCGCGCGATGGAGAATTGCTCCTGTGCGGCCACGCTGGCGCTGCTGTTGGAGAGACGATCGGTGATAGCGACCAAGCGATTGGGATCGGCTCCCTGATCGCCGCTGCCGCTGACGGTGGAGGTGATGGCCCAGATAGTCACGGTGCCGTCGCTATTGACCCGGCCTTGGATGTTGCGCAGGCCATCGGTGGTCGGAGACCAGGGGAGACCGGTCGCGGCGTTGTTGCCGGTCGGGTAGCCCTGCACGGTGTAAGGCACGCCGAGCTGGAGGCCGCCGGTGAGTGTATAGGCGAGGTTCCAGGTGGTCCCGTTGAAGACCCACTTCTGCAGGCCCGCCGTGGTTTGCGCGGCGGCGTGGGTGAAGAGAGTGGTGTCGCTGGCGAAGCCATCGCCTTCATCGGCTACGTAGAGGGTGGTTGGATTCGCGAACCAGAGCGCGAAGGGAAACGCAACCGGGTTTGCGGTCCTGGCGAGCGCCGTGGGGAAGCCGGCGAGGATGCACATGTTCGAAGGCAGGCCGGTGGTCTGGAGCTGCGCCGGATCGAAGGCGAGCGGGGTGGCGGGAAGCTGCGCATTCGCGGAGGGAAGACCGAAGCCGTTGGGGCAGGCTTTGCCGGTGGTGTCCACGAAGTAGACGGTGTTGACGCCGTTGCTGCCGCTGCCCTTGGTGTAATAGAGGACGTTGTTGAAGACGGTCATGCCGCGGAAGTTGTCATCCTTGCCGATCTTGTCGGCTTTGGCGCCAAGCTGTGTGACGGAGAAGCTCGATACAGGAGTTGGCGTGCCGGGGTCCTGCTGGGCCTCGTTCCTGCTGCTGAGATCGACGAACTGCGCGCCTGCGCCGAGCACGATGCCGTTGGGCTGCGGGTTGGCGCCGTTGCCGGCGTTGCCCGCGGTGTAGAAGAAGGGCTCGCCTTCAGTGTTATTCAAGATGGCGGCGCGGCCGTTGTTTCCGCTGTAGGCGTTGGTCTCGGTGAAGCTGAAGTGGCCATTGCGGTCCACCGTGGCGATGCCGCGAAGGAATTCCTCGCCCACTGGGTTTGTCGGATCGATGGCGAGCGGGGTGTTGGAGTTGGAGACATCGAGGGCGTTCACCGGCGCGACGTAGCCCATGAAGGTAACAAGATTGCCGTCGGTGGACAGATGCAGCGCCACCTCCGATTTGGAGCTGAAGCTGGTGACCAGCTGGTTGCTCTTGCCGTTGATGCCGCGGTCGAGGCTGTTGGGCACTTCGAGCGAATCGATGAAGCGGCCACCGGGCGTCATCTGGTCGAGAAAGATACGCGAGGTGATGCCGAAGGAGCCGTCGGCAGTGTCGTTGTTGAAGACGAAGGGATAGCTGCCGTCAGCGATGGCCCCGGTGGGTGAGCAGCCGCCCGTAGTGGCGGCGCAGTTCGGCGGCAGAACCTGGCCAACCTTCACGTTCGCTGGGTTGTTGTCGTAGACACTGCGGCTGACGACGAGATTGCCGGGCGAGAAGTGGCTGGCCTCCGAGTGCTGGGAGCTCTGCTGGGCTCCGGCGGAAAGTGTGGCGAATGCGATGCCGAGAACGGCACTGGCCTGTGCCAGAGCATGGATGGTGCGGCGGGTATTGTTGCGTTGCTGCATGGACGACTGTCTCCCCTCGCGACGCGCGCGACGTACAGGCAAGCTTTCCGCTCACCGCAGGTGAGGCTAGCAGCGAGAGATGAGCGGGGGGTTACAGCCGTGTAACGGAATTGTTGCAGCGAGTGCGCCCTGCGCCGGCACCGAGGTGCGCTCTGCTTCCCTGGTGTCGTATGCTCGACTGCACGCCATGGATGGGCAGTCGGTGGCGGCAATATCCGTGGAGGTGGCGGGGTATGGTGCGACGGTATTTGGGTTACGCGGCGGTGGTGGCGTTGCTGCTGTCGGTGTTTGCTGGCGCGACGGCGCGCGCGCAGAGCCGGATCGACGACAAGGATCTGGCACGGCTGATGCAGAACGTGAAGGACGACGCACAGCCCTTCCGCAAGAGCCTTGCCAGCGCGCTGAAGAAGAGCACCATCCGCGGGACGAGCCAGGAGAAGGATGCGCAGCAACTGGGCAATACCTTCGTCAAGCAGTCGGAGAGCGCGCTGGATACCTTTAAGAAAAAGCACACGGCCGATGACCAGGTGGCCGCGATGGTAGATACGGCGGGACAGATCGACCATCTGGTGAACAGCTTGAGTCTGAATCCAGTGGTGACACAGCAGTGGGAGAAGCTGCGTACGGAGCTGCACCAGGTGGCGGCGGCCTTCAACGTGCAGGATCCGTATCAGGCACGGCCCGGACCTGCGTAACCGGACCCGCATAACAGGCCCGCAGACACAGTGAGGCGCGCAGCGTTTCCGCCGCGCGCCCTCCTGTCAATTACATTAGATACTGCTGCTCCTTGACCGGCTTCAGAGCGCGGCGGCGGTCGAGTTCCTTGCGTACCAGGTTGAGACCGAAGATGCAGTTCTCAAACTGTGCCGCCATACGTTCGAAGAGCGCCGCTTCGCGCGCGTACTCGAAGAGATTGAAGGCGGCGACGATGGAGTAGGAGTCGCGTCCCGCTTCCACCAGCCGCTCGAAGCTGATGGGACGAGAGGAGACGCCGATCGCCTCCGGGTACATGCCGGCGAAGAAGAGCGCATAGTCACCGATCTGTTTGCGCGCGGATCGCTCCGCGTCAAACGACGCAGCGGTGCCATTGACCGGATCCGCGGCGACGAGCATGGCATCCAGATCGCGCAGCGGACGGCCGATCTCGTCGCGCAGGGAGTAGATGCGTTCGTTTTCGGTGAAGTCGGTTAGCAGGTCAGCCACGTACGTGGAGATTTCGGCGTCATCGACGCCGGCTCCCTGGCTGTAACAGCCTCCCACAAGTTCGTGGAAGAGCGAACGGAGCATGTGTTCCTGGGGAACCATGGCACAGTCCTTTCAGCGACCAAATACTGCAAGCTGGTCCGTGGACCGCGTCCGGTATCCGTTTGCTACACCCCACGCTGGCTTACCTCACCGTCGCGAGTACGAACAGGTGGGGACTATATGAACGCTGAATGTAGCGTGACAGTTGCGTGAATCCAATAGCACGTATGGGTCCGGGTCATAGTTCTTTAGCAGTCAATGGCGGGGAGTGCGAGATCGTTTCCTCATAACCCGAGTCAATTCTTTGTCCATGTTGCATCTTTCAAGGCTCGCGCCTGTCACATTTTTGCGAGGGATTAGTCTCAGCATGCACGGGCTGGACCGGAATTGTCCTACCTATCGAAAGGGAATGGTCATGATTTTGTATCCCGTGAAAGAGCGACCTGCCAGCTGGGACAGCCTCACGAAGCGGGTGGGGCGACGCTGGCTGATCCCGTTCATCGCATTTGAGTGGATATGGGACTGGGCGGCCTACCTGCTCAGCAATTGGAGCTTTCTGGAAGTGCTTGACTACCTTGGGCGTTTCTCGATTCTGGTGGCAGTCATCTTCTACTTCAGCGAGTCCGGCAATCGGATCAAGCAAAGGCACTACCAGGCGTGGCAGGTGATCAATACTGCACAGGGCAAGGGCGGCAGCGGCGGCCGCATTGAGGCACTCCAGGAACTGAACGCAGATCGAATTCCGCTGGTGGGCGTCGATGTATCTTCGGCATTCCTGCAGGGGCTGAAGCTGGAGCGCGCGAATCTATTACGGGCTGATTTCAGCGCGGCCGATTTGCGGCGCAGCGATTTGCAATTCGCTAATTTCACGGACGCGAATCTGCATTACGCGAATTTCCGGGAAAGCGACCTCGAAAACACCTCGTTTCAATCCGCGGACATGACAGATACCGATTTGTCAGGAAGCAATCTTGCCGGAGCAAAGCTTGACGATGTGGATCTCAGCAGCGCGGATCTGAGATTTGCCGATCTGCGGAACGTTGACTGGCAGCGGCTAAAAAAGGTGACCGCCGCTAACATTGCCGGCGTCAAGAACGCACCGAAAGGATTCGTCGAATGGGCGTTGAAGAACGGCGCGGTGCAGACCCCTTGAACCCGGGAGAGATGCCACTCAAAAAAGGGAAGGGCAGCTCGAGTGAGCTGCCCTTCCTGCTTCTGTCGCAATGAGGATTGCTTACTTCGCTGCGAGCTCTTTCTGTTCGAGCTGCGCGAGGCGGTTGGCCAGCAGCTTCTCGAGTTCTTCGAGCGCCTTGCTGAAGCCTTCGATGCCTTCCTTCAGCTTGTCGTGCGCCATGCGGTCGGCAGCGTGCATTTTCTCGAAGGTGGCCTTGTCCATGGGGATCTTGTCGATCTTCATGTCCTTGGCCTTGGCGGGATCGAGCTTGCGCGACAGCTCGGCGGTGTCGGTCTCGAGCTCGCTCAGCAGCTTTGGCGCGATGGTCAGCAGGTCGCAGCCGTCGAGTTCCTTGATCTCCCCGGTGTTGCGGAAGCTGGCGCCCATCACTACGGTCTTATAGCCAAAATGCTTGTAGTAGTTGTAGATGGTGGTGACGGACTTCACGCCGGGATCGTCAGCGCCCTGATAGTCCTTACCGGTATCTTTCTTGTACCAGTCCAAGATGCGGCCGACGAAGGGCGAGATGAGGGTGACCTTGGCTTCGGCGGCGGCGATGGCCTGGTGGAGGCCGAAGAGCAACGTCATGTTGCAGTGGATGCCTTCCTTCTCCAACTGCTCGGCGGCCTGGATGCCTTCCCAGGTGGAAGCAAGCTTGATCAGGATGCGCTGGCGGCTGATGCCCGCCTTCTCGTAGGCAGCGATGATCTCGCGCGCGGTTTCCATCGACTTCTGCGTGTCGTAGGAGAGGCGTGCGTCCACTTCGGTGGAGACGCGGCCGGGCACGATCTGCAGGATGCGCTTGCCAAATTCGATGGCGAGGTTTTTGAAGGCGAGGTTGGCGACCTTCTTCTCGTCGGCGCTTTCGCCAAGCTGCGTGCGCGCGTTCTTGAGCGTGCCGTCGACAATGTCCGAGTATTCCGGCATCTGCGCCGCGGCGGCGATGAGCGACGGGTTGGTGGTCGCGTCCTGCGGCTTGAATTCCTTGATGGCATTGAAGTCGCCGGTATCGGAGACGACAGTGGTCATGCTGCGAAGCTGCTCTAGCACTGGTTTTGCCATGTTGAACTCCCTCTCCTTCGCCATTCTATAACTTGCCGCCGTCTCTCGTTGTTAAGAAGTACGCGGCCGAAGCGACGGTTCCGAACAGCCGCACGGAATGTGGGGCAATTTCAGTGCGAGAACGCCTGCGCGCTCAGGCAACCGGGTTGCGCAGGATGCCGAGACCTTCGATGCCCACCTCGACCGTGTCCCCCGCGGCCATGGGGCCAACCCCGGCAGGGGTGCCGGTGGGAATAAGGTCGCCGGGTTCGAGCGTCATCGCGGCCGTGATGTAGACCAGCAGGTGGGGGATGAGGAAGATGAAGTCGCGCGTGATGCCGTACTGCTTGCGCTCGCCGTTGAGGCGCGTTTCCACGATGACCCCGGCTGCGGGATTGAGCTCGCTCGAGACAATCGGACCGCAGGGACAGAAGGTATCGAAGCCCTTGGCGCGGGTCCACTGACCATCCTTCTTCTGCAGATCGCGCGCGGTGACATCGTTCACGATGGTGTAGCCGCGGATGTATGGACGCAGGTCAGCGTCGGCTTTGAGCGCGCGCGCCTGGCGGCCGATGACGACGGCGAGTTCGCCCTCAAAGTCCACGCGTGACGATTGCGCGGGCATGCGGATGGTATCGCCGGGGGCGAGCAGCGACGAGGGCGGCTTGAAGAAGAGCAGCGGCTCGGCGGGAACTTCGTTGCCGAGTTCAGCCGCGTGATCGCGATAGTTGCGTCCGACGCAGACGATCTTCGAAGGCTCGACCGGCGGGAGCAATGTGGCTTCGGCGAGCGCGATGGGGGTGAAGGCTTCCGCGATGTCGTAGGCGACGCGCGACTCCGGCGGCGCGGCGATGAGAGCGGTAGCCCACGGTGCGCCTTCGTGGTTTTCAATCGAAGCGTAGCGTGGACCATTCGCGGTTTGCAGGCGGCAATAGAGCATTCGGAAATATCTCCTGA
>DASQRJ010000278.1:0-10708 GCA_035642955.1 Acidobacteriaceae bacterium | reverse complement strand
AGCGTCCGTGGCTGGCGCTTCCCTTCCCGGTAGCGATGGCTCTTGGTCGAACGATGGAGATTCCGCACGGATGGCTGAAGCTAAAAGGGCTGCCGCTGCTGACGCGGCATGCGGTGCATCTGCTGGGGCAGGACCAGGAGTTTCCGGCGGCGCGGGCGCGCGCGGATTTCGGATTTGCGCCGAGCGTTTCGCTGACTGAGGGGATCGAACGATCGGCGGCGTGGCTGCGGTCGCAGAAGCCGGCTTAGAGCATTTCGGTGTAGGTGTAGACCGTCCAGCGATCGCTGGCTGGTCTCAAGCAAAACCGCAGCTCTCTTCACTTTCATGGGGGAGAGAGCTGCGGTTTTTGCTCTTCGGCATCCGGCAGTTCACTTTCGCACCGCGGAGGCGTTGTTCAGCGAAGTCAGGGCAACGGGTGGAAGACGCGTTAGCGCGGAAAATCACCGGTCGTCACGGTCGCCACGGTTGCCCTGGTCGTCACGGTCGTTGTTGACGGCGTTGTTGACGGTGATCTCGGCTCCGGGCAACAGCCCGCCGCGCGGAGTATAGATCACCGAGCACTCCACGATAATGGGCGCCGGTGTCACCGTCACTTCCTTATTCTTTTGGGCATTGAGGATGTCCTGCTGCGACGTCAGCTTACGAGGCCGGAAGCCGGCATTCCAAGCCACCAAACTGATTTGCCATATCGGGGTGTAATCCGGGTCTGTGTTCTGAACCCCGGCGGGACTCGGTGCGGAAGCAAGTACATTTCCTTGCGCAAAGTTAGTAAACGAATAAATATCGTCTACTGCGCGGTTCTGGGTATTCAGCGTATTGAAGGCGGTGGGGATGTTGTTGGCGTTGAATCCCTGCGCAATGCTCTGCGCGGTCGCGGCAAACGCGCTGCCCCCGGGGCCCAATCCCACTTCCGGCGTGATGTAGAGCGCGGGTTCATGGTTAAAGTACCCTGCCTGCAAAGGCAGGTTGGCGGTCGACGTCACGGCGCTGCCCGCGGCAAACGTGGCAGCGGAGAGGTCGACTTTCGACCCCGGCAACTGTCCGGTGGGCGCAATGCCGAGGACTACCGAGCACTCGACGACAATGGGCGTTGAGGTAATGGTTACTTCCCCAGCGGTCTGGGCGGCGGTTATTGCCGCGGCTGAAGTCAGCACAGTCGCATTCGCCGGATTGTTCCAGGCAACCAGGCTCACCTGCCACAGTGGCGAGTAACCTGCATTCGTGCTGTTGGGACCTGCCGGAGTGGGGAGGGACCCAAGCACGTTGCCTTGGGTAACGTTCGTAAACACAAAGATACGGCGCACCGCGGGACTGCCAGGTAGAGTCAGCCAATTCGCGGGAATGAAATTCGCATGGAATCCCGTTGCAATGCTCTGCGCGGTGGAGACAAACGAGCTGTTAGGATCGACCCCCACTTCCGGCGTAATGTAGATCGCCAATCCACCGTTCGCGAAGCCCTGCGTCACAGGCAGATTCGCTCCTGCCTGAATCTTGCCGGACTCTGCGAACTGAGCGAGGACTCGGTTCAGAGCGTTTTGGTTTTGAGCTTTCAGCGGTTGCACCGAGATAGCGGCCATTCCGCTCAGAACCAGCATCCCGACGAGTGCTTTGAGGTTGGACTTTCTTATTGCACGTATGACTCCTAAACAACGATCTCCATTAGCCATTTTCATCTACTCCAGGGTTGGATTGCGATGAGTTAGGGAGTGGCTTTTTCAAGCCTCCAGAAGAAATACCGGGCATCTCCGCAGAAATCCCAACCGTTGGAACGCTGTCGGCATGCAAAGTTACACGCTGCTCCAGAATTTCCCTTCTTAAGCTTTATTCCATCAACAAGGGGCCGGGCGGCGGCTTGCAGGCGACTGGGCGGCCGAGACTGGGCGTCTTGTGCGCGATAGACGGCGCCATGCATACGCTGTCCAACTGCATCAGAATGCGGTAGTTGCCGATCCCCTGAGCAACAAATTGCCGGGTGCGCGCTCCATTTGTTTTGATCGGCGGGGGTCAAGCTTCGTTCCACACACGCTGCCTGATGCGCCGGAGGCTGTCCGGATTTGAACGGGGACAGGAGATTCAGTGACGGCGCATACGGTAGTGAAGACGAAGGAACTTTATTCCGCACAGCCAGAGGGTGTGGTCGGCTCGGACGGTACCGCTTTCGGCGGCATAGACGTGAATTTCTTCTTCAAGGCTCCGCACGTAGCGGGCCCAGACCATCCCGTTGCTTCCGTGAACCACGAAGTAGAAGCCGGGATCGCCAAATGCCTTTCCTATCGAGCAGACGGACAGTGACCCATCCGCGTGAGCTTCCGGTTTCATCAACACAATGGCGTTGCCGTTCGGGAGAGGAAAAACCACTTTGACACAGGGACTGGGATAGCCGGGGACTGTGCAGATCGAGTAGCTTCCCGCATAAAGGACGTTCCCGGTGGCGTGCAATTGACGGACCCACGCTGTCTGAAGAACACTGCCGGAGTGTGGATCGCGCATCTGCACAACACTGCTGGAAATCCCCTTAGAGGAATCCAGAGGAGACAAGGGCACGTTCAATTGCTGCAGGCGACGGCTGAAGAAAAGGCTAAGGGCACGGCCGAACGGCTTAAAGGCGCCGCACCAGCTCGACCATGCATCCATGTCGAATTCTGATGTTCGCTCGTAGAAATCCCTAACCGGCTGCGCAATTCCCTCGAGAGCAGAGTTGCCATCTTCCAAAGAGTGAAAATCCTGGATCAGTCCGCGGCTGCCGGTGGTTACAATTTCGAACCGATTCTTTTCGGCATATTCCTCAAAGAATTCCTGGCCGATCAGGCGGGTCCCTCCGACCGGACCATCGAGCCAGAGGTGGTTCTCCAGTTGTAAATGACGGCCGGTTGCGCGAACCCACTGCTGCGTCGTCCAATCGCTGAGATTTCCCCGTTTCTCCCCCAGCCAAATCACACGGCATTATTGCATGCGCTTTCCGCATGCCGGGATTTGCGTGGCGTCAGGCGAAGTTGCGCAGGGCGAGGACGGCGTTGAGGCCGCCGAAGGCGAAGGAGTTGGTGAGGCAGGCTTCAACCTGCTGAGCACGCGCGGTGTTGGGGACGAAGTCGAGATCGCAGGCGGGATCGGGCTTGGTGTAGTTCACCGTGGGCGGGAGGATGCCGTTGGCCAGGGTGAGGGCGGAGGCTGCGGCCTCGATAGCGCCGGCAGCACCGAGGGTGTGGGCGTGCATGGACTTGGTCGAGCTGACGGCAAGTTTGTCCGCATGCGCGCCGAAGACGAGGCGGATGGCGGCGGTCTCGGTGCGATCGTTCACTTCGGTAGCGGTGCCGTGGGCATTGATATAGCCGATCTGCTCCGGCGCCAGACCGGCGTCGCGCAAGGCCATGCGCATGGCGCGCGCAGGTCCCTCGGCGGAGGGCTGGGTGATATGGCAGGCGTCGGCGGACATGCCGAAGCCGACGATCTCGGCGATGGGCCGGGCGCCGCGCGCAAGGGCGGCATCGAGCGGCTCCAGCACCATCATGGCTGCGCCTTCCCCCAGCACCAGCCCGCTGCGGTCGGCGGAGAAGGGACGGCAAGTGTCCTTACTGATGACGCGCATGGCCTCCCAAGCCTTGAGATTGCCGAAGTAAAGCGGGGCCTCGCTGCCGCCGGCGATGGCGACAGGCGCAATGCCGGAGCGAACCATGTGGAAGGCCTGGCCGATGGCGTGCCCGGAGGAGGCGCAGGCGGTGGAGATGGTATAGGACGGTCCCTGGATGCCGAACTGCATGGAGATGTGGCTGGTGCCCGCGTTGCTCATGCCGAGCGGAATGGTGAGCGGATGGACGCGGTTGCGGTGATGGATGTAGAGCTCACGGTAGCCCATCTCTTCCGCGGAGCGTCCGCCGATGCAGGAGCCGGTGATGATGGCTCCGTCCTCGCGCATGGCGGGGGTGAGTGCGAGACCGGACTGCGCCATGGCTTCCTGCGCCGCGACGACGGCGAACTGGGCGAAGCGGTCCATCAAGCTCAGTTCTTTCGCGGGCAGATGATCTTCCGGGACGAAGCCTTCGACGTCGGCGGCGTGTTTGAAGCGAAGCTGCTCAAAATCGGTGGATTGGACGGCGTGGATGCCGCACTTGCCATCGACGAGGGAGCGCCAGAAGGCCTCCCGTGTGAGCCCGATCGCGCTGATGACACCGATACCGGTGATGACGACTCGAGGCACGTCAGCTTTCCGGGGAGACCTTGGCTTTGGCCTCAACCAGGTGGGTGATACCGGCGATCATCTCCGGAATGTTCTGAACCTTCTTTGCCTCTTCATCATCAATTTCGATATCGAACTCGCTCTCTAAGTCAAAGAGGATATTCAGGCGATCGAGCGAATCGACGCCCAGCTCTTCGAAGGTACTCTCGGGGCGCACGGACTCCAGAGGTATGCGCCGGGTGTTGGCAATGATCTTGAGAACACGTTCCTGAATCGAATCGGACATAGGCGGCGTAAGAGCGCAGGCGGCGAGACTTCAGCCGCGGGCACCAAGGTGAGGCCAAACTCCCAGCGTTTTGTAATAGAAATGTCATTCTACCCTCTTTCTGCCGGACGACCCGTTTCCTGTGCAGAAACCCGCTTGGCTTGGACACGTTATGCTGAAAAAACGGGCCTGAGGGAAGAACCTTCCGCAATTCGGCCCCTCATCCGACCCTCTGGAGGAAGCTTGCCACTGATCACCCTCTCCCTTGAAGCCGGACGCACACGGGAACAGAAGCGCCAACTCGCCGATGCGGTCTATGAGGGGCTGCGTGCGGCGATCCAGATCCCGGAAAACGACCGCTTCGTGGCGATTCGCGAGCATGCCGCCGGGGACCTGGCGGCCGACCGTGGCTACCTGGGTGTGGCGCGGAGCGAGCACCCGATGTTTGTGGAGATCACGCTGCGGCGCGGGCGGCCGACGGAGAAGAAGCAGGCGCTGTACCGCGAGATTGCCCGGCGGATGAGCGCGACGGGGCTGGTACGCACCGAGGACCTGCTGATTGTGTTGCATGAGAACGACACGGCGGATTGGTCGTTCGGCGACGGCGTGGCGCAATATGTCGAGGCCGAGCAGAGGCAGGGGCGGGAATGAGCAAGATGAGGATGGACGCATGCTGGGCGAACTGAAGCCGCTGGTTCCCTACCTGAAACGCTATAAGCCCGGCCTGTTCTGGGGCGGCGTGGCGGTGGTGCTGTCGAACGCGATCTGGGTTCTGCTTCCTCAGGTGCTGCGTCACGCGGTGAACGATCTGGGCCAAAGCGTGACCCAGCAGAAAATCCTGCAGTATGCGGGATTGATTGTGCTGGTCTCGATCGGCAGGGCCATCTTTCTCTTCCTGACACGCTGGATCCTGATCGGGATCTCGCGCGATATCGAGTTCGATTTGCGCAACGATCTCTTCCGGCAACTGGAGAAGCAGGCGGCCAGCTACTACGCGGAGCACCGCACCGGCGACATCATGGCGCGCATGACGAATGACCTGAACGCGGTGCGCATGCTGCTGGGCCCGGCGATCATGTACAGCGCGAACACCATCGTCTTCTCCGTGGGCGCGATCTACTTCCTGCTGCGCATCAGCCCGTTCCTGACGCTGGTGGCGCTGGTGCCACTGCCGCTGGCCAGCGTGCTGGTGCAGACGATGGGGCGGAAGATTCACGAGCGGTTCGAGCGCATCCAGGCACAGTTTTCCGAGATTTCCGCCCAGGCACAGGAGAACTTCTCCGGTGCGCGGCTGGTGCGGGCCTTCGCGCAGGAGGAGCCTCAGATTCAGTCGTTTGAAAAGGCAAACCGGGAGAATGTACGGCGCGGTCTACGGCTAGTGCAGTTGATGGGCATGCTGTGGCCGACGCTGGAGTTCATCCTGGGTCTGTCGCTGGCCATCACGCTGCTGGTGGGCGGCCACGAGGTCGTTTCCGGGCGTATCCGGGTGGGGGACTTCCTCGCCTTTACTGTGTACATGACGATGCTGACGTGGCCGATCATTGCGCTGGGGTGGGTGGTGAACCTGGTGCAGCGCGGCACGGCTTCGGTGATCCGCATCGACGAACTGATGACGGAGAAGCCCACGATCGACGATGCGGCGGCGGACACGACACTGGGGACCGAGACCCGGCTGAAGGGCAAGATTGAGTTTCGCCATCTGAACTTTGCCTACACCGATACCGACGGCAATCCGGTGAAGGTGCTGCACGATATCAACCTGGAGATACCGGCGGGCACGAGCCTGGCGCTGGTGGGACCGACAGGGTCGGGCAAGTCGACGCTGGTGTGACTGATCGCGCGAATCCATGATGTCGATCCAGGCGGCGCTGCGCCAGGGGATGCGGCGCCGGGCATGTTGCTGATCGACGACCGGCCGGTGCGCGAGTATCCGCTGGCGACGCTGCGGGCGAATATCGGATTTGTGCCGCAGGAGACGTTTCTGTTCAGCGAATCCATTCGCGAGAACATCGCCTTTGGGGCGCCGCAGGCTTCGGCGGAGGATGTACTGGCGGCGGCCGAGGCTGCGCACATCCGGCGCGAGTTCGAAGAGTTCCCGCACGGGATGGACACAGCGGTGGGCGAGCGCGGGCTGACGCTTTCCGGCGGGCAGAAGCAGCGCACGGCCATTGCTCGTGCGGTGGTGCGCGATCCGTCGATTCTGGTGCTGGACGATGCGTTGGCCAGTGTGGACACCTATACGGAAGAGACCATCCTGCGGCAACTGCGCGAGGTGATGCTGGACCGCACGACCATCTTTATCTCGCATCGCATCTCGACGGTGCGGCATGCGGATCGGATTGCGGTGCTGGTGAACGGCCGTATCGCGGAGCTGGGCACGCATGAGGAGCTGCTGTCACTCGGGCACTTCTACGCGGGCCTCTATGAAAAGCAACTGCTCGAAGAAGAACTAGCCGTCGCCGGGGACTGACCGTCCAGGTATACGCGCCGGTGGCGGGACTGGCCGTCCGGGCGGACGCGCCGGTGGCGCCAGAGGTTCAAGTTCTCTTCCTTTGGTCGCTCACGCGAAGGGTCGTGGGCGACTCGACTTTATCCAACATCTCTTCGAGATGTGGGGCACCCACTCTCGCTGCAAATTCGTTGGAAAGCTCTTCAGGCGATCCAGGCGGGCGCTGCTGTGTCGTCTTTGGCAGACGGCCGGATGGCGATGGTCTTGGTGAGCTGCTCCTGCCTGGTTTGCAGATCGGGCGGGATCATGGAGAGTGCCGAGGGATCCTGTGCGGCGACTTGCCATGCCTCGCGCACATTGCGGACCTCCCGCGCCGTGTTCAGAAAGAGCTGGCGCGATGCGGTCGCGGAGGCACGGAGCACGTCGGCGAAGACGGCCGCATAGAAATCGCTGATCCGCTCGGCCGATGTGCCGCCCACATCCATGCGCAGGTTGGCCTGCAGGTGAATGACGATGTTGAGAGCGCGGCGCGCAGCCTCGCGGCGGGCTGCTTCGTCCTTGACTTCGCAGGCCACGGCGGCCTGGGTGAGAAAGCGCTGCAACCCGTCGTAGAGGGCGACGACAAGTTGTACGCCGTTGGCGCTTTCGATTGCTGCCTGATGGTAGTGACGCATCGCGAGTCCTTTAACGCAAAAGCACAGATAACGTAATGTGGCGGGATCGGTTCTGAGCAGCCGTTGCTTGAAAGAACGGCTGCGTTCGGATTCGTTCCCTACCTTGCACCATCTGCGCTTTTGCTCTAGCCGTTCGGGTTCTGGTTGAAGCCGGTGATGGCGGAGTAGATTTCGTTGACCAAGTTGAGCTGCAGGGGGATCTCCTGCAGCGTCTCGTTGGCCGCGTTCAATTTCGTTGTCAGATTGGTTTTCTGCGTGGCGATATTCGCATCCAGGGTGCTGATGGTGCTATTGAGGTTGGACTCTTCGGTGCTGTTGGCCGTCTGCGCCTGGCTGAGGACGCTGGTGGCGGAGCCGGTGCCGGCGTTGTTGACGGCCTGCTCGAAACCGAGACCGAAGCTGTTGGTGTTCTGGAAGAATGCCTGCACGCCGGAGTAGTTGTTGTTCAGCGCGGTGGTGAGCTGATCGCTATTGAGGCTGAGCGTGCCGTCGCTGTTGAGCGAGAGGCCGATCTGGGTAATCGAAGTGAGCGCGGTGCCGGAGTTCTGGTTGAGCGCACCGGAGAGGATCTGCTGCAACTGCGAGATGATGGGCGAGCCGTAAAGAGGCTCGGCCTTGCCGCTCGCATCCTTGCCTTCCTGCGCAGAGAGCGCGGAGACGACCGCGTTGTAGTCCTTGACCAAGGTGGAAACGGCGCCGGTGACCGACGAGGTGTCGTTGTCGATCTCGACCTGAACGGGATTGGCCGAGGTGGAAGTGCCGAGGAGTTGCACGGTGACGCCGGGAATGGCGCCGGTGACGGTGTTGCCGGCGCTGGTGGTCTGGATGCCGTCGACGGTGAAGATGGCGTCCTGGGCGGGCTGGCCGGCAACGAGCGATACGGCTGCGCCGGTTGTGGCGTCGTTGAGCGCGCTCGAGTCGATGGTGATCTGTCCGGCGGCGCCGCTGGTCTGGCTGATGAGCGAGAGGCGCGAGCCGCTCGAGTCCGTAACCACGCTGGCGGAGACGCCGATGCCCGCCTGATTGATGGTAGCGGCGAGGCCGGCGAGGGTGTTGTTCGCGGGATCGACGGATACGGTCTGCGAGCTGCCATTGCCGATGTGAAAGGAGAAGGAGCCGCTGAGGGTGTCGTTTGCGCCTACGGCGCTGGACGCTTCCGTGGAGGTCTGAGCAAGCTGCTGCACAGTCACGGTGTGGCTGCCGGCGGTCGCCGTGGTATCGGCGGAGAGGAGCGCCAGCGTATTTGTATCCGAGCTGGAGCCTTGTTTGCCGGAGAGCACGCCGGCCGGATCGGTGAGCGCGGTGACGTCGCTGGAAAGCGTGGAGAGCAGGCTGCCGAGGTTGGAGATGGCGGTGTCCTGCGATTGCAGGGCGGTCAGCTGGGTCTTGTAGGGCGTCTCGGTGGCTTGCAACTGGGTCACCAACTGGCTGACCGTGCTGGCGACATCGATGCCCTGGCCGCTGGTGGGCGATCCGAAGCTGAGACCGATGGTTCCCATGCTGCGCTCCCTTGAGTGTTGCAGGAAAAAATGCGGGTGGTTTGTCCAAAACACCACCCGCGAGGTAAGGATGGAGGTGGATGGAGATCGCTTCGGCGGGCGTGTGTTCACTCCATGTCCGCCGAAGCGACGACGACTACTGCAACAGCTTGGTGACCGCCTGCTGCGTGCTGTTGGCCTGGGCCAGAGCGCTGATGCCGGTCTGGGTCAGGATCTGGTACTTCGACAGCGCCGAGGTGGCGGTGGTGTAGTCGGTGGCGGTGATGGAGTTTTCCGCCGACGACAGGTTTTCGCTCTGCGTGGTCTCGACGCCGGCGATCGAGTTCAGGGTGTTGATCTGCGAGCCGAGATAGCCGCGCTGCGCAGCCACGCCGCTGATGGCGGCGGTGATGGCAGTGAGTGCATTCTGCGCGTTCGCGCTGCTGGTCAGATCCGCGTTCGTCGCGTTCAGTGCTGTACCCGTGCCCGCGGTATAGACAATGCCGTTGCCAGTGGTGGCGGAGGCGATGGTGCCGCCGGTGTCGCCCACCGAGGCGCTGGAGAGTTGCGCGATGCTGAGTGTGTCCGTTGACGTCCCGGTAGCGCTGCCGTCGCTGGTGTAGATGGAGAAGGAGGCGGTTGCGGGAACTGCTGCGGTTCCGGTCTGGGCGCCGAAGACGGCCTGGCCGTTGTATGTGGTGGTGGCGCCGATACTGTTGATTTCGGCCAGGATCGACTGGTACTCCTGGTTCGCTGCGCCGTACTGCGAGCTGTTCAACGTGCCGTTGCCGGCTTCCGTTGCCAGTGTGACTGCACGGTTGAGCAGGTTGTTGACCTGCGAGAGCGCGCCATCTGCGGTCTGCAGCAGGCCCACGCCCAGGCTCACGTTGCTGGCGGACTGGGTCAGCGCAGACTGGTTGGCCTGCAGGCCGTCGGCCAGCGAGAGGCCGGCGGCATCGTCCGCGCCGGAGTTGATGCGCGAACCGGAAGAGAGCTGCGTGAGCACGTTCTGCAGGCTGGTCTGCGTGTTGCTCAGGTTGTTCGCAGCGTAGGTAGCGGCGATGTTGTTCAATACACCTAATGACATAGCGTCGGCTCCTGTTGGTCCTGAAGTAAGGAGGCTCCTGGATCACTCATGCCTGGCTCGGCATCCTGTGAAGGGAACCGCTTATTGAGCAGTTTTCCTGTTGCAGTGGACACGCCGAGGGGTGAATGATGTGCGGCTTTTCTTGAAGAAAAAGCCGCGTCAGCATTTGCTCTCTGGCCTGCACCGACAGGAAAACTGCTCTTGCTAGACCATTTATCGGCAGGAGCGCGAGCAACTTTATGACCATCCGCGGGGAAACGCTCGTAGCTCGACACCGTGAAAGAAGGTTAGATTTCTCCGATGCCGCGACGCGCTCTATCCGCAGCAGATACCGCAACGCCTACCCGTGAGGCGGCGATGCTGCGCGCGATGTACGAGCGGCTGGCGGAGCGCTACGGGCCGCAGCATTGGTGGCCGGGCGAGACGCCGCTGGAGATCACGCTGGGCGCGTATCTGACGCAGAATACGGCTTGGCGTGCGGTGGAGCGGTCGTTGGGAAATCTGCGCGAACGTGGCCTCCTGGGCAATTCGGCCGAGCCCGGGGTGCTCGAGGCGGCGCTGCTGGCCATGCCAGAGGAAGA